>CANFHO010000019.1 GCA_947447005.1 Chitinophagaceae bacterium | reverse complement strand
AGTTGACAATGCCCCTGACATTCTTAAAGCAGGCGCAGACGTTTTGGTTGCCGGCAACACTGTTTTTGGATCTACAAATCCAATTCAAGTAATCCATCAGTTAAAAAACAGCTAATTGGTTCAAAAGCGATGGCTATATTTTACTCACACCTGTTGATAATTAAAAGAACAGGTTATTCGTGGCAATGAGTTAAATTTATAGCGACTACAACTACTGAAAACGCTTTAAAACATTTATTTTGACTGAAACAATCATCAGCCTTGAGTCGGTTAATCCAATAGAATTTTTTGGAGTAAATAATGGGAAACTAGATCTCTTAAAAAAGAAATTTCCTTTATTGAAAATATTAAGCAGAGGAACCCAAATTAAACTGAGTGGCTCTCCTGAACAAGTAGAAGCAGCAAAAGACAAGATTGAATTGCTGATTCAATATCTGGAAAGAAATGGGAATGTAAGTCATAATTATTTCGAACAGATTTTAGGAGGAGATGACATTGAAACAGTTGATCATTTTGTCGAAAAAAATCCAAACGAAGTATTGGTTTTTGGTCCCAACGGGAAATCTGTAAGAGCAAGGACGCAAAACCAGAAAAAAATGGTCAGCATGTCCGATAAAAATGATATCATATTTGCAATTGGTCCTGCAGGAACGGGTAAAACCTATACAGCAGTTGCTTTGGCAGTAAGAGCATTGAAAAACAAATTGGTTAAAAAAATCATTTTGACAAGGCCTGCTGTAGAGGCTGGAGAAAGCCTTGGATTTCTTCCAGGAGACCTAAAAGAGAAGATCGATCCATATTTGAGGCCGTTATATGATGCCTTAGATGATATGATTCCTGCTGATAAGCTTGGCTATTATATGACAACCCGTGTAATAGAAATTGCGCCATTGGCATATATGAGAGGAAGAACACTAGACAATGCTTATATCATTTTGGATGAAGCACAAAATGCAACAGACTTACAGATCAAAATGTTCTTAACCAGGATTGGGTCCAATGCAAAGGCAATTATTACGGGTGATTTAACACAGGTAGATCTTCCCAAGAATCAAAAAAGTGGGTTAGAAAAAGCAACAAAAATCCTTAAGAACATAGATGGTATTGCACATATTGAATTGGACGAGGAAGATGTAGTTAGACATCGATTGGTAAAAGCAATCATACGTGCATATGACAGAGATAAGGAACAAAATGTTTAAGAAGATGAAAATCGTTTTTACTTTCATGACAGTAATGCTTTGTATGATCTCATGTGATCAACCACAAGGTTTCATTGAACCAGAGGATCCATTGGATGCAGGCAGAGAATTTGTTAGAGCTACACTGGATGGAAATTTCGAGAGAGCGGCCTTATATGTAAATGATGATATAGAAGATAAAGATCTTTTTATTCGTTACGAAAAATTTATGAAAAGGCAACCAAGAGAAATCAAACTTCAATTCAAATCAGCCTCCATCATCATTAATAATGTGGAGAATGAAAGTGACAGTGTTACGATTATGAATTATTCAAACTCATATTCAAACAAACCAACAGACTTAAAGATTTTGAAGCATGATAACAAATGGAGAGTTGACCTGAGTTATACTTTTTCAGGAAACCTCCCAATTGAAAAATAATACAGATCAAACGACAGGGAATTAAATAATTGTAGCAGATTTCAGAAAAGAAATTACAATTTAAAAATTACATGCAGGAAAATAAAATCAATATGCAAACGCTCCTTATTCTGATCTTCATAGGATTGATAGCCGGCTTTTTGGGTGGCATGGTAGGAATTGGAGGAGGTTTAATTATAGTACCTGCATTGGTTTTGATGTTAGGAATGAATCAACACAACGCACAGGGAATATCACTTACCATGTTACTTTTCCCTGTTGGCATACTCGGTGTAATTAATTATTATAAAAAGGGATATGTTGATTTTAAATATGCAGGATTGATTGCAGTGGGTTTTTTTGTAGGAAGTTATATTGGGAGCAAATATTCATTGAGTTTACCTCAAGAAACAGTAAAAAAGATTTTTGCCATTTTGATGATCATTTTAGCCATCCGAATACTACTTTCTGGCAAAAGATAATATGGAATTTTATGATCAATGCATCATAGTGACAGATCAAATGAATTGATGTGCAAACAAAATTCGATCAATATACAGATGCAGAATTACTGAACATGTATCAAAAAGATACAAATGAGAGCCTATTAGGGTGTCTGCTGAATCGTTACACTATGCTCGTCTTTGGTGTTTGTATGAAGTATTTAAAAAACACGGAAGATTCTAAAGATGCTTCACAACAAATATTTGAAAAAGTTATTCTCGAAATTGGTAAATACCCTATTCCTTATTTCAAGAGTTGGTTATACAGCGTTGCCAAAAACCACTGCCTCATGCATTTAAGAAGTGTTCAAACCAAATTCAAAATGTCGGAACGATCCCTTGAGGGAATTGACTTACAAGATGATACAGACTCTCAGCTAAATATGAAAGAATTGTTGCATGAAGGAAATATGCAAAAACTGAGAAATGCCATTACCAATTTGAACCCTGAACAATCCACTTGCATTGATTTGTTTTATTTGAAAAAATTGTCTTACAAGGAAATTGAGGAAAAAACAGGCATGAATTTTCAGCAAGTAAAGAGTCATGTACAAAATGGAAAACGCAACCTGAAAGTGCAGCTTAAAATACAAGATTTCAACCATGAAAGATAAACAACCATATGGCAATAACAGGTCAAATGAAAATCGATTGTTTGACTATCTCCATAATAAAATGTCAAATTCAGAAAGACATGACTTTGAAATGGAATTCAACGAAGATCCTTTTCTTTTGGATGCCATGGAAGGATTAATGGATTTAAATGAGCCGCAAAAAGCCAATCAAATTCACGAGCAATTATTACAGTTCATTAAAGTCAAGACAAATAAAAGAAAACTAAAAAAAATCAAACCAATTCAATTTCCAAATTGGTTGATTCTATTAATTGCAACTGTTTTTCTGATGGCAGTTGCAGGAGTGATATTGATAAAATGGCTGCACAAATAACCAAAACCCTTGGCCTAAAAAATTTTAGGTATTTTTTGTTGTTTGACAAATTTTACCCTAAATTAGTCTCCCAATTGCTTGCTATATATTCTTACCCATCAATTTTTTATAGAGAACTCGTTTTGATTATGACCAAAACCAACTGAAAGAGGTCTGGATAACATCCGGATCTCTTTGCTTTTATTGATATTGTATATACATGGGTTTAGGTTTCAAAGCAAGCAACTCTGAAGGAAGTAACATCCGATGTGGCGCTTCTTTCAAATCATTCTTATAGAACAATTTGAATCCAGTAAACTCTAAAGGCTCAGCATATACAAATTGCCTATATGAATTTATTTTTCTGGCAGGAGCCCCCCACCCATCCATATCCATGACAATTTGAACTTCAGGTCGAATCTTTATAGACTTGTATTCTTTCACCATGCCTTGGGTAAATCTGTGAACCACCATCACTTTGGGAGGCAAATTATATTGAGTAACAATATCTGCTAAATATTGAGAAGCATAATTGATATCCGCAGCATCAAAACTGCCAATGACTGTGCCTGGTTTTTGTCCCCCTTTCATGGAAAACTCAGGATCAATTCCAAGGTGAACTTTTGGATCCCTCAAATATTTTTCAAGAATGGGTAATTCTTCTCTTAAATTGCTTAACCCAACCTGAACATCCAAAAAAACAACTGCATCAATCTCTTTTGCCATTGACATTACTTTATCGATTTCAGAAGATCGCATTCGGAGTCTGTACATTCCTGAAACGCCTGGAGAGCCTTGTGCAGTTGTAACAATATAATGCAGTGCAGGTATAACAGGTGTATTGGGGTCTGCTTGTTTCCATACTTCCATTTCTTTTTTAAGCCTAGCAAACATTTGATTTTTGGGAAGTTCTCCCAATATACCCATACGTGTAGAATAAAGATTTCCATAATAAGCAATGATTCTATTGAATGGCAACAATGCCCCTGCAAGTGGGTAATGGCCGGTAAATTTCCACTTCCCTGAACTATCACCATTGAACATGGTCACCATTTTCAACTTATATGAAGAACTATCAATAGGGGTAATGTTCAGATTTACTTTTTTAGACAATACTGATGCTTTTTTGGAAACAGCAGCTGGATCAGATTGTGCATTGCTGCAGGAACTGATAAATATAAAAACAACAACTACATATAGATTAAAAAGAAAAGAATGTTTGAGCATTTTAATGGCTTTACCTAGCAAGTTATGTAGAAATAATTGATCATTTTATGTTTAATTATGTTACCATATATTTTAACCATATGTTGATGTTTTACAATTAAAGCGATAGACAAGCTTAAATGGTTTACCTTTGTCTAATAAACATTGTTACTATTGGACTTTTCTTCATTTGGTTTTGATCCTTCCTTACAGGAGAGCATTGACATAAGCGGATATAAAACCCCTACCCCTATTCAACAAAAAGCCATTCCTGTCATACTCCAAGGAAAGGATATTATAGCATCTGCGCAAACAGGCACTGGGAAAACAGCTGCCTTCTTATTACCTGTATTGAATAAACTCATCACGGGAAACTTCAAGGATGCTGAAGTGCATGCATTGATTATCGTACCTACCAGAGAATTGGCTGTTCAGATCAGCGGACATTTGGATGGTCTCACTTATTTCAGTTCCATCAGTTCAATTGCCATTTATGGCGGTGGTGATGGAGAGAGTTTTGTGCGTGAAAAACAAGCCCTTTCCAAAGGGGTTGATATAGTGGTTGCAACACCCGGAAAACTCATTTCTCATCTAAATATGGGATATGTAAAAATGAGAGAACTCAAATTCTTGATCCTGGATGAAGCAGATAGGATGTTGGACATGGGCTTTTATGAAGATATCATGCGAATCATATCTCATTTACCCAAAGAAAGACAAACCCTATTATTTTCAGCAACAATGCCACCGAAAATAAACCAGTTGGCAAAATCTATTTTAATAGATCCAGTTGAAGTGAATGTTGCCTTATCAAAACCACCAGAAGCCATTAAACAATTGGCATATGTAGTTCACGAGGCACAAAAAATGCCATTGGTAAAGAAAATTCTTTCTGATACTGCCCATCAATCTATATTGATTTTCTGTTCAAAAAAACAAACTGTAAAGCAGCTAACTGCACAATTGCAGAAACAGGGATTTAATGCAAAAGACATTCATTCAGATTTAGAACAGAACCAACGTGAAGAAGTATTGCTCTCATTTGCATCAAAACGTCTTCCCATTTTGGTTGCAACTGATATATTAAGTCGTGGTATAGATATTGACCAAATTGATCTTGTTTTGAATTATGATGTTCCTGCTGATGGCGAGGATTATGTTCATAGAATTGGAAGAACTGCAAGAGCACAAACAAAGGGTTCTGCAATTACACTTGTGAATCCAGATGATCAGCGAAAATTCCAAAGAATTGAAAAACTTATTGAGAAGGAAGTAGAGAAAGGTATCATTCCTGAAGAGCTTGGAGCAGGCCCAGCATATAATACAGGCAGAACTGAGCGAAGAGGTCCAATAAGAGAAAAAGGTTTTAAGAGTTCAGAAAAAAAGCATCCCCCACATATTCCAGAAAAAAGGGAACAAAAATTACAAATAACTAAAAAGCCCCAATAATGGGGCTTTTTAGTTCAACTGATAAGAATAATTAAAATTAAACAATATCTGTTTGAGTCTTTTCCAGATGTTCGTTTCGAAATACTACAACTCCATCAAAAACATCAACAACAACGGGATGACTTTTATCAATATCCCCTGCAAGGATCTTTTTTGATAGTTGATTTACGATTTCTCTTTGTATAAGTCGCTTTAATGGTCTTGCACCAAATTGAGAATCAAAGCCATTTTCAGAAAGAAAATCCAAGGCATATGCTGAAAACTTAAGATCAATGCCCGTTTCAGCAACCAAATGCTTAAGTCTGTTTAGTTGGATCTCAATGATTTTTCTTACTTCTTTCCTTAACAACGGTTGAAACATGATAATTTCATCAACCCTATTCAGAAATTCAGGTCTTACTGTTTGTTTTAAAAGATTCATTACATCCAGCTTAGCACGTTCAGTTGCCTTTTCTATATCATTTCCCAATTGTTCAAATGCATCCTGAATCAGATGAGAGCCTATATTACTCGTCATTATGATGATGGTATTTTTGAAATTAACAACCCTGCCTTTATTATCAGTAAGTCTGCCATCATCCAATACCTGTAACAAAATATTCCACACATCTGGATGCGCCTTTTCAATTTCATCCAATAATACAACACTATATGGTTTTCTACGTACAGACTCTGTAAGCTGACCACCTTCATCGTATCCAACATAACCTGGAGGGGCCCCAACCAATCTTGAAACGGTATGCTTTTCCTGATATTCACTCATGTCAATACGGGTCATCATCCTTTCATCATCAAACAGATAAGCAGCCAATGTTTTTGCAAGTTCCGTTTTACCCACTCCGGTGGTTCCCAGAAATATGAATGAACCAATTGGTTTATGTGGGTCTTGTAAACCTGCTCTGCTTCTTCGGATAGCATCTGCTACAGCAGTAATGGCTTCCTCTTGACCTACTACCCTCTCGTGTAAATGATCCTCCAGATTAAGTAATTTTTCACGATCACTTTGCAACATTTTGGAAACGGGAATACCTGTAGCTTTCGCAACATTATCAGCAATATCTTCCGCATCCACTTCTTCTTTCAACAATCGCTTTTCGTTTGATTGAGATAATTCATCAGATACTTCAACAATAAGTGCTTCTTTTTCTTTTACCTTACCATATCTGATTTCTGCCACCAAGCCATAATCACCTTCGCGTTCAGCCTTTTCAGCCTGAAGCTTTAATTGCTCAATATCCGATTTTGCCTGTTGCACTTTTTCAACAAGCTCTTTTTCTTCTTTCCATTTGGATTTTAGGGTATCTCTTTCTACGGAAAGATTACCTAATGCTGTATTGAGATCTTTTAACTTAACATCATCATTTTCCCTTTTGATGGCTTCCCTTTCAATTTCAAGTTGTCTGATTTGTCGTTCAAGCTTATCCAACTCCTCAGGCATAGAATTCATTTCCAAACGAAGCTTTGCTGCACTTTCATCAATCAAATCAATTGCTTTGTCTGGAAGAAAACGATCGGTTATATATCGATGAGATAATTCAACTGCAGCAATGATGGCTTCATCCTTGATACGAACATGATGATGAGACTCATATCTGTCTTTTAATCCTCTTAAAATCGATATGGCATCATCTATGCTTGGCTCATCTATGACTACCTTTTGGAATCTTCTTTCCAATGCCTTATCCTTCTCAAAAAACTTTTGATACTCATTCAGGGTAGTTGCTCCAATTGCTCTCAACTCACCTCTTGCCAAGGCAGGCTTTAAAATATTAGCAGCATCCATGGCACCTTCACCACCTCCTGCCCCTACCAGTGTGTGTATTTCATCGATAAAAAGTATGATCTCACCATCGCTGGATGCAACTTCCTTAACAACGCTTTTCAATCTTTCTTCAAATTCACCCTTGTATTTCGCTCCGGCAATCAGCAATCCCATATCCAAAGCATAAATTAATTTACTCTTCAGGTTTTCAGGCACATCGCCATTTACAATCCTCATGGCCAACCCTTCTGCAATGGCTGTTTTACCAACACCAGGTTCTCCAACCAAAATGGGATTGTTTTTTGACCTTCTTGTCAGGATATGCAATGTTCTTCTTATTTCCTGATCTCTGCCAATAACAGGATCCAACTTACCCTGCCTGGCCATTTCAATCAAATTTTTTGCATATTTATTTAGTGCATTGAATTGGGTTTCATGGGTCTGACTTTTAATACCTTCCCCTTTTCTCAATTCCTTAATTGCTGATGCAAGTCCCAGTTCTGTTAGTCCTGACTCTTTTAACATTTTTGCTGTTGTATCAGATCCTGAAAGTACCGCCAATAAAATATGTTCAGGGGTAACAAACTCATCACCAAATTTTCCTATCATGGACCCTGCTCGTAAAAAAACCCCATTGGAATCTCGACTCATCGTTTGTGCAGGCTCAGTTTCAGTTTTGGGTAACCTATGGATTGCTTCCCTTAACTTTGTTACAAGTACTTGTACCGTTACGTTGTTTTTCTTTAGAAGGTAATCAACTGGCGAATTCTTTTGCTCTAACAAAGCTTGAAGGATATGTTCAGTTTCAATCTGTGGATTTCCCCCATTGAATGCCAATTGTTGTGCATGTTGAACAACTTCTGTTGCTTGTATTGTAAAATTATTTAAATTCATAAGTTTTACTTTTGTACTGATATCTCATCAAACAAATATCCACAATCTCAAAACAGGAAATTATGTCAGCATTAACATCGGAAATCTGTCGCAAATGCAGTCCAGCACTCATTTTCATGCTATTCTTGCAGACTACACACGCACAAACTGATTTTTCTGGACTTACTACAATAATAAACAAGAATGAAAAATCACTGGGCAAAGAGTATGTGGTTCTGGTCAATAAAGCAGGAAAAAATATTTTTCTAAAGGAGACCGAAGACCTAAAGATTAAAACACCAGCTCCTGTTGCAAGCTGTAGCAAATGGTTTACAGCTGCTATTGTTATGAAATTTGTAGAAGATGGTAAAATCGACCTCGATGAGCCAGTTTCTAAATATCTTCCGATATATGAAAAATACATGAAAGGATATATAACATTGCGTCACTGCCTTACACATACCACGGGTATCGAAGGTGATGCACTGGGCATTTTGAGATTTGCACAAAAAAACAAATTTGCAAGCCTGGAAGAAGAGGTCAACAATTTTGCATCTAAAAGATTAATCATAGATAACCCAGGCACTCATTTTTCTTACAGTGGGATTGGCTTAAACATCGCTGCTAGGGTGTTGGAAGTAATAACTAAAAAAACATTTGACAAAATTTCTCAAGAAAAATTATTCAAACCATTGGGAATGAAGAATACTAGTTTTTACAATGAGAATGGTGCTATAAATCCTTCGGGGGGTGCAATTTCAACTGCGTTTGATTATAGTATTTTTATGCAAATGATTTTGAACAAAGGTGAGTTGAACGGCAAACGAATTTTGAGTGAAAAATCGATAGAAATGCTTTGTACCAATCAATTTCCAGAAGCACAGATCAGATCAATGCCCGAAGTGGCAAAAGGGTTTACCTATGCCATGGGAAATTGGATACAGGAAAAAGATGAAAATGGGAAAGGCTTTGTCTTCTCTTCACCAGGTCTTTTTGGAACATGGCCTTGGATTGATACAAAAAGAAATTATGTTGCAATTGTATTTGTGAAAAGTCTTCTTACCGATCAGAAACGCGACATTTATATGAAAATAAAAGAGTCAATTGACCAGGTAGTTCAATAACTTATTTGAATGCATCATAACGTTGATAAACATACCCAAACTGTAAAAAAAATCGCCTTTGATCTTGGATTTGACAATTGTGGTATTGCTCAAGCGGAACCCTTGAATGAAGATGCAAAAAGATTGGAAAGATGGCTACATGCAGGGTATCATGGGGAAATGAAATATCTTGAAAATCACTTTGAGCTTAGAACAGATCCCAGCAAACTGGTTCCGGGAGCGAAATCTGTTATCACTCTCATGTTCAATTATTTTCCGGAAGAGAAACAAAAAGAGAATCAGCCTTATATTGCCAAATATGCTTTTGGAAAAGATTATCATCTGGTTATCAGGGAAAAACTGCATTCATTCATAGATCAAATACAACAAAAAATTGGGAAGGTTGAAGGTCGTGGTTTTGTTGATTCTGCACCTGTACTTGAACGAACATGGGCATCAAAAAGTGGATTGGGATGGATTGGAAAAAACGGAAATTTAATCAATAAAAAACAAGGCTCCTTTTACTTCTTAGCAGTGTTGATTACAGACCTTGAATTGAAGCCCGATGCTCCTTTTCAAACAGATCATTGTGGTACTTGCACAAAATGTATTGATGCTTGTCCAACAGAAGCTATTCTACCAAACAAAGTACTTCACGCATCCAAGTGTATCTCTTATCTAACCATTGAACTTAAATCAACTGAGTTTCCATCTGATTGGGATCAGAATTCCAACAACTGGATTTTTGGATGCGATATTTGCCAGGATGTATGCCCATGGAATAAATTCAGCCAACCACATCACCACCAAGAGCTGAATCCACAAAAAGAAATTCTAACTTTTTCATTGCAGGACTGGCGCGAACTTGACAAGCAGACATTCAAGGAAATCTTCAAAACATCTGCAATCAGTCGTACGAAATGGGATGGCATACAACGTAATTTGAAGCTATATAAACCTACTTTAGACTAGCTTTCACTTATTTTCCACTTGAGACTTAAATGATTCAAGACTGTGTTGCATGGCAGGTCCTTTCATATCTGCAGCCATCATACCGTATACTTTTTCCCAAGGATACCAACGAAGTTTTTCAACGATAGCCCATACTACTTGAACTGAATCTCCCTTTTGTGCAAAACTAATCCCAGAGCGAATCGGAAGACTACCTGCATGGATGATTTCAAAAGCAATACCGGTTGTATCAGAAGAACTTACCACTATTCCATCAAAAGCACTTGAATTGTTTTTCCATGAAATCACATCACCCTTTTGTGCAATAAGAGATTTTTGACGAATATCTATTTGTTCCCTGTTGATTAGAATATCATTCCATGAAGAGTAATCTTTGAGGTCATTCAATTTGGCTTGTACTATATGTTTATCTGCACCAATGATCACCCATTTTGAAGTCATAACTTCTGATGGAAACAAAGCTGAAAACAAGACTGCAAGTATAGTCAACACCATAAAGATGATAAATGCTCCTTTTAATCTTTGACTCATGGCTCCCATTTAAATACTTTGATTGCAACAGCATATGTAACAATACCCCAAACCAATAAAACCTTTAATTGAGGCCAACAATCTGAGATATGAGACCCCTCAAATGCGACATTGCGCATAGCTTCGTTTAGATGTGTCAATGGTAGAATCCTGCAAAAAGGCTGTAACCAGGTTGGGAAATTATCAACTTGAAAAAAAGTGCCTGCCAATAGAAACTGAGGCAATGTAACAAGATTTGCAAAAGGAGGAATTGTACTTTCGCTTGGAGCCAATCCACTTACTATAAAACCAAAACCCATAAAAACAATCAAACCAATCAAACTTAAGATCATCAATTCTGCAAATGTTATCCATCCATGAACAAGAGTGAATTTAAAGGCAAAATGTCCAACACCCAATATAACTATAGCTGTTATCATTTGAAAAGCAATGCGACCTAACCCTTCACCAAAAACAATGTATGTCCTTCTAATTGGTGTAGCAAAAAACCTCTTTAGTACCAATGTTTGTCTTAAATTGAAAAAAATGAATGCCACCCCAAAAACACCTGAACTCAACAATGAAAAGCCTAATTGTCCGGGTAGAATAAAATCTATTGTTCTGTATTCCCTCCCCGGCAAAACTTTCTTTTCCATAAATGCATATACAGGACTATTTGGAAAGTGTTTTCTGTCAAGTACACCTATTGATTTCTGAATAATGGATTGCAATAATCCAATTCGATCTGCAGAAGCTGTTGATGTAACCAGTTCAATAACATATTTAGGATAGGCCACAGGATTGACTTCCTTGATTTTTATGATTGCAGTCACATGCCCCTTCTCAACATCTTCTTTCATTTTCTTTTCAGACTCTACAATAATTTTGATGCTGCTATTTGAAATCAGCTCGCGATATAATTCATTGTCATTATTGGATGTAGGGTCAAATGCAACTCTGATTACAGGACTGGTTGAACTTAAAAACCCAAAAACCAGAATAAAAATAATTGGGAATAAAAAGCTGAAAATGACTGCAGAGGGACTTCTGAAAATTGCTTTGAAACTTGCTTTTGAAATGGCAAGCATTGCTACTAATTGATTATAACCTTTTCCTTTCATGAATAAAGTCTTTTATAGATGGGCTTAATTGATCTTCATTTCAAAAGGAACTCTTGTTTGGATTCTGCCATCCAAGGATTTCATTTTTTTCACTTGTTTCAACACATCATATGCTTCAATTCCAATTTCCTTTTTCAAGGATGATTCAGAAAGTTGTGAAGGATATTTGTTGAACAGCTGATCAAGAATGGATTCGGGCTCAGGATATTTTCTGATACGATATTTTTTCAGATGAGCTAATTCCGCAGCCTTAGCGATCGCTGATTCAATCCCCCCTATCTTATCTACCAATCCAATTTCAATGGCACGGTTCCCGGTCCAAACCCTTCCTTGTGCAATGCTATCAATATATTCAACTGATTTTTTTCTTCCGTTAGCTACTCTTGTTTTAAAATCCAAATAAATTTTATCAACTTCTTGTTGAATAATCTTTTTTTCAAAATCATTCATTGGCCTTGTAGCAGAAGGGGCATCTGCAAATTCAGAAGTTTTTACGCGATCAAAAGTAATACCCAACTTGTTTTTCATAAAAGAAGAAAAATCAGGAATAATGGAAAAAACACCAATAGACCCGGTAATGGTATTCTCATCTGCATAAATTTCATTTGCATTGCATGCAATATAATATCCACCACTTGCTGCCACATTTCCCATAGAAACAATGATTGGCTTACCACTCTTTTTAATCAATTCCAATTCCCTCCAAATCATTTCACTTGCTAGTGAACTTCCACCTGGTGAATTAATACGTAAAACAACAGCTTTAATGCTTTTATCATCTCTAATCTTATGCAAAAGAGACATATACTCTTCTGAACCTACTTGATCCATCTCACCCTTACCGTACACTATCTCACCCTCTGCAACAACGACTGCTATCTTATCTTTTTCAAAAGATGCTTTTATAGGGTTTGATTTATTGTAGCGTGACAAACCTATAAAATTAATTTTCTCAGTTTTATCAATATTCAATTTTGCTCTAAGCAAATCTTTTACTTGGTCATCATATTTCAATCCGTCAATCAATCCTTTTTCTAATGCAATTGCTGGATCAACAATGGCATACCTGTTTGCAAAGGATTTCAAACTATCGGTGTTCAGCTTTCTGGTTTTTGCTGTTGTATTAATTATTTCATTATACAAATCATTCAACCATATTGTTGTCTGAATTCTATTGGGTTCAGTCATCTGTGCCTCCCTGAAAGGTTCTGTAGCACTCTTGAATTTCCCAGCATAAAAAATCTGTGGTTTTATCTCCAACTTATCAATTAGATTTTTGAAATAGGTATATTCAACAGACATACCTTGCCATTCAACAAGTCCTTTGGGGTTACAATATATTTTATCTGAAACATTCGCAACATAATATGCTTTTTGAGAAATATAATCGCCATAAGATATTATGAATTTGCCAGACAACTTGAAATCCAACAATGCCTGACGTAACTCATTGCTTGCAGCATATCCATTTGCATTTTCTTTAGACAGAATATAAATTCCTTTTATGAGCGAATCTGTTTTAGCAGATTCTATAAGTTTTAAAACAATTGAAAGTGTGGGAGCAATATTTTCATCTTTCCCAGTCAATTGTGCAACAATATCCTCATTTTCCCTTTCTGTGAAAGATTTTGAAAGATCAATCACCAAAACAGAATTGGTTTCAACAGTTGGCTTATCCTCAGAAATGATAGATCCTGCAATTCCGACAAAAAGGAGGAATATCAACAAAAAGAAGATAATGATGGCCAATAAGGAAGCAAAGAATGATTTAAAAAAACTTTTCAAAATGAAACGATTTAGAATGTAAAATTAATGAACTTTACACCGATTGAGAGCTACACTTTATGAATGATGCGTATTTATTGATAGGTGGCAATGTAGGTGACAGGTTGTCAAACCTCAAAATGGCAATTTCAAGCATTTCAGACAAAGCAGGTCGAATTCTGAAAATTTCATCCATTTACGAAACCGCAGCATGGGGCAAAACAGACCAAGCACCATTTCTCAACCAGGTATTAATGATCACCACCGAACTTTCCCCTTTTGAACTATTGAATTGCATACTAACCATAGAATTGGAAATGGGAAGGATTCGAAATGAAAAATATGCTGCGAGAACAATAGACATTGATATTTTATACTACAATAATCTTGTAATAGAGAACAACGATTTGATCATCCCACATCCCAGAATTAGTGAAAGAAAATTTGTGTTGGTTCCAATGCATGAAATTGAACCCAATATATTCGACAAAAGAACCGAAAAGACCATACATGAAATGCTTGAATCGTGTATGGATACATTACCTGTCCTAAAGTATCCACTTGATGTTGATAATATCAACCCCTGATCTGAAAACAGTTTCATAAGTTTGGGTTAGTGAAATACAAATTCATAACAATAGAAGGAAATATTGGAGTTGGAAAAACAACCCTGGCAAATCTGCTTTCCAACAAATTGAATGCACGTTTGGTCTTAGAGGAATTTGCCGACAATCCTTTCCTCGCTAAGTTTTATGAAAATCCAACCCAATATGCCTTTCCGGTTGAACTTTTTTTCATGGCTGAACGCTTTAAACAATTGAAAGACCTTGTTGGGCAACAAGACCTTTTTCAATCCCTGACCATATCTGACTATCTATTCACAAAATGTTTGTTGTTTGCAAAAGTAAACCTGCCAGACGATGAATTCAGGTTGTATCAGCGACTTTTTGATATCATGCACCACCAAATCATTCAACCAGATTTGCTTGTTTATTTACATGCTCCAGTTCATAAATTACAAGATAACATCCGTAAAAGAAATAGGTCGTATGAATTGAACATACCCAACGATTATCTGTATAATATTCAGGAAACGTACACGCATTATATTAAACAACATCATATTCCTACCCTCTTTATTGATGCCAGTAATGCAGATTTTCTGGGAAATGAAAAACATGTGGAAGTTGTGATGGAAGCTTTAAGCAAGGAATATACCAGCGGACAACACTATCTAACCCTTCCTTAAGATTCTGAAATTTTTTCACGATCTTCACATACATGTCACGCATATTCAAACATGCAAGTTTTTCTGCATTAAAATTCAAAGAATTCAGATCTTATATTCTGGCAAGATTCTTTTTTATTTTGGTGTTGACCATGCAAGCAACATTGATAAGTTGGAAAGTATTTGAAATAACAAAAGATCCATTTAGCATAGGACTCATTGGGATTTTTGAATTTTTTCCTGCTTTTTTCATGGCATTTTATTCGGGTTATATTATCGACCACAACGATAAAAAAAAGCTGCTTGCATCAAGCATTTTTGCTAATCTATTGCTCACGATTGGCTTCGCTTTTATTACAAGTCACTTTGCAGGAGCTCATTTTCAAAAAAACACCATCCTTTATGGGATCTATATGATAGCATTTGGCACTGGTATTGCAAGAGCCTTTAGTGGGCCGACTTCATTTGCTCTGTTAGGCGGACTTGTGCCAAAAGAAGAATTATCAAATGCTATTACATGGCATTCGGGCATTTGGCAAATTTCCAGTGTTGGGGGGCCTGCACTGGCAGGTATTTTATTTAGTCTGATTGGTATGGAAATTTCCTTTCGAATCATGGTTGGTATGATGTTAGTGGCTGTTATTGCTACACTATTCATCAGTTCCAAGCCCCCCATGCTGATCGAAAAGAAAGAGAAAATGTTCAAAAGCATAAGGGAAGGGTTTAGGTTTGTTTGGAACACCAAAGAATTGCTGGGAGCTCTCAGCCTGGACTTGTTTGCAGTATTCTTTGGAGGTGCCACTGCAATGCTCCCTTATTTTTCAGATGTAATATTAAAATCAGGGCCTACTGGATTAGGCATTTTACGATCGGCACCTGCATTGGGAGCGGTATTAGTATATGTCCTTATAAACTTCATGCCCATAAATAAAAATCAAGGTAAAAGCATGTTGATTTGCGTTGCAGGATTTGGCCTCACAATCATTGCATTTGGCCTATCGACTTATTTTTGGTTTTCAGTTTTTGTTCTTTTTCTATCAGGAATATTGGATGGTGTAAGTATGTTGGTTCGCTCTACCATACTTCAACTTAAAACCCCTGAAAACATGAAAGGACGTGTATCTGCTCTGAATAGCATCTTTGTTATGTCATCCAATGAACTTGGTGCTTTTGAAAGTGGTTTCATGTCCAGAATAATGGGAGTCATTCCATCCGTTGTATTTGGCGGCTGCATGACAGTTGGAATTGTAATCTTTACCTGGATCAAAATTCCGGCAGTTAAAAAAATTGAATACTAGCTATTTTTGATGCAATTCACCCAATTTTTCAAAAACAAAATAAACTGCAGGACAAAAACTGGCATTTTTTAAGGTCAGTTGTTGCCTTTTATAAAAAACATCTTCATCTGTGTATGGGAACCTTCTGCAATCTGAAGGCCTGTCTTCATAAATAGAACAAAAATTATCTGACCCTAAAAAAGGACAAGGTGCATTTTTCAACACATAATCACCTTCTTCATCAATATTCAGATAGGTATCGATAAAAACACTTTCTCGTAAACCCAACACTTTACTGATTCTTTTGATATCCGGTGTTTTGAATCTAGGAGAATAATTTTTACAACAATTCGCACAAGACAGACAATCTACATGTTCAAACGCTTCTTCATGCAGGGATGGCAGCTCTTTCAACACTTGATTTTTATTCAATTTTTGAAGCAATCCCTTATAGGATTTAGCATGTTCCTTGGACTTTTTTTCCCAATTGTTCAACAAAGGATGAGACATCTTGCAAATTTATATAAACAGAATGTAGATCAATCTAAGAAATGTAAAGATCTATATTACCAAGTAATCCACATTTCATACAATATAAACAATGTATATCTAAAATACTCACCATGATTGGCTAAATTTGCAGCCGTTAAAGAGCAATTAACAAGATCAATTTCCTTCATTATGAACCTACTTACTCAGCAAGCGAATGAATTCAGGAACAGGCATATTGGGCCAAATGCAAAAGAAGAACAAGAAATGCTCGAAGTCATTGGAGTAGGAAAACTATCTGAATTGATTGACAAAACAGTTCCAGGCAACATCCGAAATAACAAAGGAATTGATGTTGGCGAAGCAATGAGCGAAGCAGCTTATCTAAATCATATTAAAGAAATTGGAAGTAAAAATATAGTTGCCAAAAATTTCATAGGACAAGGATATTATGGCACGTATACGCCAAGTGTCATTCTTAGAAATATATTCGAAAACCCAGGTTGGTATACCCAATACACACCTTATCAGGCAGAGATTGCACAGGGTCGTTTGGAAAGCCTTCTCAATTACCAAACCATGGTAAGTGATTTGACAGGTCTTCCTATTTCAAATGCATCATTGCTCGACGAATCAACTGCAGCAGCAGAGGCAATGACCATGTTTTTCAATGCATTGAACAAACAAGAAAACATAGAAAGACCTAAATTTTTTGTTGATATTGACTGTTTCCCTCAAACCATTGATCTCCTTTATACTAGAGCAATTCCTGTAGGTATTGAAATTGTGATTGGAAATGCATCGGATATTGTATTGGATACAACTTATTTTGGAGCTTTGTTGCAATACCCAAATAACAAAGGAGAAATTATTGACCACAAAACATTTATTGATCAAGTACATGCCATTGGTGGATATGTTGCGATGGCTACCGATTTGTTAGCACTGACATTGATTACTTCTCCCGGAGAATTGGGAGCTGATGCGGCTTGTGGCTCAGCCCAGAGATTTGGAGTGCCAATGGGCTTCGGTGGACCACATGCAGCATTTTTTGCAACCAAAGATGAATTCAAAAGAAATTTACCCGGTAGAATTATAGGCGTAAGTATTGATGCAGATGGCAACAGAGCTTTGAGAATGGCATTGCAGACGAGAGAGCAACATATCAAGAGAGAGAAGGCAACATCCAATATTTGTACTGCACAAGCGCTTTTGGCCAATATGGCTGCTATGTATGCAGTATATCATGGAGCAGAAGGTTTGAAAAACATTGCCAAACGAGTTAATTTGTTGGCCAGTGAGACAGCCAATGCACTTAAACTTCTGGGATATAACATAAAAAGTGAAGCTTACTTTGATACAATTGTCATTGAATCAGACTTGGCAACATCTATACATAAAGAAGCTTCAGAAAAAAATATCAATATTAGATTGATAAATGAAACACAATTAGGAATCAGCCTTGATGAAACTACAACTCCTGCAGATTTAATTGAATTACTTTCATGTTTTAGTAACTCAAATGCTGTGGAATTAAGTATTTCAGACAACAATACTTTGAAAAGTATTCCAGTTTCATTGTTGAGAACCTCACCTTATCTGACACACCCTGTTTTCAATACCTATCATAGTGAAAGTAAAATGATGAGGTATATCAAGATGTTAGAGAACAAGGATTTATCTCTGAATACATCCATGATATCATTGGGAAGTTGCACAATGAAATTGAATGCCGCATCTGAAATGATTCCTGTAAGTTGGGATTGTTGGGGCCAACTTCATCCTTTTGCACCTTCACATCAAACAAAAGGATATCAACAACTGACAGAAGAATTATCTGCGTATTTATGTGAAATAACAGGATTTGATGCCTGTAGCCTACAACCCAACAGCGGTGCTCAGGGTGAATACGCAGGCTTGTTGGCAATCAGAGGATACCATCTTGCCAACGGAAATGAAAACAGAAATGTGATGCTCATTCCTATTTCAGCACATGGAACCAATCCAGCATCTGCAGTTATGGCTGGAATGAAAGTGGTAGTTGTAAAGGCACTTGAAAACGGGTATATCGATATTGAAGATCTGAAAGAAAAAGCAACACTTCACAGTGAAAACTTATCCGGTATCATGATTACCTATCCAAGTACATATGGAGTATATGAAGAAACGGTAACAGATATTACATCAATCATTCATGATCATGGCGGACTCGTATATATGGATGGTGCAAATATGAATGCACAAGTTGGATTAACAGCGCCAGGACTTATTGGTGCTGATGTTTGTCACCTTAATCTACACAAAACATTTGCTATTCCGCATGGTGGTGGTGGTCCTGGCATGGGCCCAATTTGTGTAAAATCTCACCTTGCACCTTTCTTGCCAGGTCATTCAACGAACAGTACTGATGGAAAGCCAACAACTGCTGTAAGTGCCGCACCTTTTGGAAGTGCAAGCATTTTACTGATCAGTTATGCTTATATAAAAATGTTGGGCTCAAATGGCGTCAAAGAAGCAACAGAGTATGCAATCCTGAATGCGAATTATATGCGTGCCAGACTGACTGGTCATTATGATGTACTCTACCTAGGTACAAATGGCACTTGCGCACATGAATTTATTGTTGATCTCAGGCCATTCAAAAAATCTGCTGATATTGAAGCCGAAGATGTAGCCAAAAGGTTGATGGATTATGGATTCCATGCACCAACACTAAGTTTCCCGGTTCCCGGAACCATCATGATTGAGCCTACTGAAAGTGAAGATAAAGATGAGCTTGATCGCTTTTGTGATGCATTGATTGGCATCAGAAATGAAATACGTGAAATCGAAGAAGGGATTGCTGATAAAAAAGAAAATGTGTTGAAGAGGGCCCCACATACACAAGCAAATATATGTGTATCTGAATGGAACAGACCTTACAGCAGAGAGAAGGCTGCATTCCCAACCCCAAGGTTAATAACCAATAAATTCTGGCCAAGTATAAACAGAGTCAATAACACTTATGGAGATAGAAATCTTGTTTGTTCATGCGAGCCAGTTTCAAGCTATCAATAAGTGAATTAGTCTTTTAGTATTCATGTTGTTTTTTTCAAGAATTTCTTGCCATTTGAAAAAAATATGCACGTTTGTTCGTAATTTTAAACGAACACGCGCCTTTATTTTAGATTTTATCTAACGTAAACATATTTTTTTAGATATTTTATTAAATACAGCCCCAATATGGCAGGAAATCAGGGTTTATACCGTCCGGAATTCGAAAGAGATGCTTGTGGAATCGGTTTTGTTGCAAATATCAAAGGCAATAAAAGTCATCAGGTTATATCTGATGCACTAACGATTTTGGAAAACATGGAACACCGTGGTGCATGCGGTTGTGAAAGCAATACCGGAGATGGAGCGGGCATTCTTATTCAAACCCCACATGCATTTTTCTTTGAGGAATGCCTGAAAGCAGGAATACACTTACCTGCTTTTGGAAAATATGGAGTTGGTATGGTATTTTTTCCGAAAGAAGTTAGACTGAGAGAAGAATGCAGGGAAATTTTCACCAGTACCGCAGAAGAATTAGGCCTGGAAATCCTGACCTGGAGAAAAGTTCCTGTAAACCCAGATGGAATTGGATTTACAGCCAGATCTGTAGAGCCAGAAATTGAACAGGTTTTTGTTGCATGTCCAGACCATATCTCAGATCCAATGGCATTTGAGAGAAAACTCTTTGTTTTAAGGAATTATGCAACGCACTTGATCAACAACAGTGTTAAAAAAGATGCTATAGGCTTCTACCTTGCGTCATTATCATATAAAGTTGTTGTTTATAAAGGTCAATTGACAAGCAATCAAGTACGAACTTATTATCCTGATCTCAGCAATAAAAAAGTGGTAAGTGCATTGGGACTTGTTCACTCCAGGTTTGCAACCAATACTTTCCCTTCATGGAAATTGGCTCAACCTTTCAGATATATTGCCCATAATGGTGAAATCAATACCCTGCAAGGCAACCTGAATTGGATCAAAACCAATGAAAAAGGATATACCTCGCCTTATTTCACACACGAGGAAATGGAGATGTTGCTTCCAATTGTTTCAAGCAATCAAAGTGACTCTGCAAGCCTTGATAACATGATTGAACTACTTAATCTGACTGGCAGATCCCTCCCCCATGTAATGATGATGTTGATTCCAGAAGCATGGGATGGCAATGATAGTATGGATCCGGACAAGAAAGCATTTTATGAATACCATGCATCTATCATGGAACCTTGGGATGGTCCTGCATCGATCTCTTTTACAGATGGCAGAATCATTGGGGCAACGCTGGACAGAAACGGTCTTCGTCCTTCCAGGTATTGTGTAACTTCTGATGACAGGGTAATTATGGCATCAGAAACAGGAGCTTTGCCAATTGATCAATCCTTGATTATCGAAAAAGGCAGACTGCAGCCGGGTAAAATGTTTGTAGTTGACCTTGAAGAAGGAAGAATCATCAGCGACACGGAAGTAAAGAAAAATATATGTAGTCATAAGCCTTACGCAGAATGGTTGAATAAATACAAGATCAGACTCAATGAACTACCTGAGCCAAGAGTTATGTTCACCCATTTGGAACATGATCAGGTGTTTAAATACCAAAAAGCATTTGGTTATACTTCCGAGGATATTGATACAATAATTGCTCCCATGGCAGTGGATGGGAAAGAGCCAATCGGATCCATGGGCACAGATGCCCCTCTTGCCATTTTAAGTGATCAACCTCAGCATTTGAGTAGTTATTTTAAGCAATTGTTTGCACAGGTAACCAACCCTCCTATTGATCCGATTAGAGAAAGACTCGTGATGTCCTTGGCCACTTTCATTGGTAACAATGGAAATATGTTGATTGAAGACCCCTTGAGTTGTCACACCGTTGCGCTCAAACATCCAGTATTAACTAACAGGGATCTTGAAAAAATCAGAAGTATTGATACTGGTGTTTTCCAGGCCAAAACTTTGCAATGTTATTTTAGGGCTGATGGCAAACCTGGAACGTTGAAAAAAGCATTGGATAGAATTTGCAGATACGCTGTAGATGCTGTTGAAGATGGTTTTGAAGTGTTGATTCTGCAAGACAGAGCCATTGATTCTGAACATGCACCAATTCCTTCATTGCTTTCTACTGCAGCTATTCATCATCATTTGATTCGAAAGGGTTACAGAGGTAAGGTAGGAATCATTGTTGAAGCTGGAGATGTATGGGAAGTGCATCATTTTGCATGTTTACTTGGGTTTGGTGCAACAGCAATCAATCCATACCTCGCACTTTCATCCATCCGTGATATAAAACTGAGTGGCAAGCTTCAGACAGATCTTGACACCAGTTATTTGAAGAAAAACTATATCAAGGCTGTCAATGAAGGCCTGTTGAAAGTTTTTTCAAAGATGGGAATTTCCACTTTACAATCTTATCAAGGCGCTCAGATATTTGAAATCATTGGATTGAACCATGATGTGGTAGAAAAATATTTCACAGGTGCAGTTTCCAGAATTGAAGGAATGGGATTGGATGAAATTGCAAAAGAGTCCATGGCTAAGCATCAACTTGGATTCAGCAGGAAATCAATTCCGGTTGACCGACTTCCTGTTGGTGGTGTGTATCAATGGAAAAGAAAAGGTGAATTTCACTTATTCAACCCTCAAACCATACACCTGCTTCAACATTCTACAAGATCAGGAGATTATTCAATCTTCAAAAAATACTCCAAACTTGTCAATGAGCAAGGAGAAAAAGCCTGCACACTTCGAAGCCTTTTCGACTTCGCACCCAAAAAAGAAGCTATTTCAATTGACGAAGTCGAGGCTCCCGAAAAGATCTACAAACGCTTCGCAACTGGAGCCATGTCGTTTGGATCTATTTCATGGGAAGCTCACACTACATTGGCCATTGCCATGAATAGACTGGGAGCTAAAAGCAATACAGGTGAAGGAGGTGAAGATGAAATCCGCTATCAACCACTGGAAAATGGTGATAGCATGCGATCCTCGATAAAGCAGGTCGCTTCTGCACGTTTTGGTGTTACAAGCCAATATCTCACCGAGGCAGATGAATTACAAATCAAAATGGCCCAAGGCGCTAAACCTGGAGAAGGCGGGCAATTACCCGGACACAAAGTAGATGATTGGATTGGAAGAGTAAGACATGCCACCCCTGGTGTTGGATTGATCTCTCCTCCCCCACACCATGATATTTATTCAATCGAAGATCTTGCTCAATTGATTTTTGATTTGAAGAATGCCAACAGAAAAGCGAGAATAAGCGTAAAACTAGTATCAAAGGCTGGTGTTGGAACCATTGCTGCGGGCGTAGCCAAAGCAAAAGCAGATGTCGTATTGGTTTCTGGTTTTGATGGCGGAACAGGTGCTTCTCCAGTAAGTTCCATCAGACATGCAGGACTTCCATGGGAGTTAGGCTTGGCAGAAGCACATCAAACCTTGGTAAAGAATAAACTTAGAAGTAGGATTGTATTACAAACCGACGGACAACTCAAAACCGGCAGGGATATCGCCATTGCAACATTGCTGGGTGCTGAAGAATGGGGCGTTGCCACTGCTGCTCTTGTGGTTGAAGGCTGTATCCTAATGCGTAAATGTCATTTAAATACCTGCCCTGTTGGTGTTGCAACTCAGGATCCTGAGCTTAGAAAACGATTCAATGGTGCTGCTGAATATGTTGTGAACTTTATACAATTCTTGACAAGAGAATTACGTGAAATCATGGCAGAAATGGGATATCGTACCATTGAAGAAATGGTTGGTCAGGTAGATGCATTAAAAATGAGAGAGCAAATCAACCATTGGAAATACAGCAAACTTGATCTTTCGCAAATATTATACAAAGAACCTGCTGATGCTTTCACGGGGCTGTATAAGATGGAAGAACAAGATCATGGTATTGCAGATGTGATCGATCATCAACTGATAGCAAAAGCTGCACCCGCATTGGAAGATCAAAAGCCAGTTGAAATTTTTAGTCCAATCAAAAATACAGACCGATCTACGGGCACCATGTTGAGCAATGAAATCACCAAGCGATATGGAGCTTTGGGATTGAAGGATGGAACTATTCAATTGAAGTTTAAGGGTACTGCAGGGCAAAGTTTTGGTGCTTTCAATACAAAAGGTGTAACCCTTGAGATTGAAGGAGATGCAAATGATTATTTTGGCAAGGGACTAAGTGGTGCTAAAATGATTATCTACCCTCCTAAAGAATCTACTTTTATTGCAGAAGACAATATTCTGATTGGAAATACTGCATTTTATGGGGCAACAAGTGGATCAGCATTTATTCGAGGCATGGCAGGCGAAAGATTTGCAGTTCGGAATTCCGGAGCAACAGCAGTTGTTGAAGGAGTTGGAGATCATGGTTGTGAGTACATGACAGGAGGAATGGTTGTTGTTCTCGGTGCCACTGGTAGAAATTTTGCTGCAGGCATGAGCGGAGGTATCGCATATATATATGATTTGAAAGGCAATTTCACAGATCATTGCAATACTGAAATGGTTGACCTGGATCCACTGGATGCAGATGATTTACATATTTTATCCAATTTATTAAAGGAACATGCGGATACAACCGGAAGCACTGTAGCTAAATTTATTTTGGATGATTTGGATAATCAAAAAGCTTCATTCATCAAAGTATATCCAAAAGATTACAAAAAAGTGATGCAGCAAAAAAAAGCAGAAAACAAAGAATTGATCAAATAAGCAGATAATTATTATAACATGGGAAAACCAACCGGTTTTTTGGAATTCACTAGGATAAGCCCTAAAAAATCTCCTGTTCAAGAACGAATAGGGAACTACAATGAGTTTGTAAAACCATTTGAGGAAAAAGAGCTTAATCAACAGGCTGCCAGATGCATGAATTGCGGAGTACCATTCTGCCATAGCGGATGCCCTCTTGGAAATGTTATTCCTGAATTCAATGACGCCGTCTACCGTCAAAGTTGGCAGGAAGCATATGAAATCCTTACTTCAACAAATAATTTTCCAGAATTCACCGGCAGAATATGTCCGGCCCCATGCGAAAGTTCATGCGTTTTGGGAATCAATCAACCTCCAGTGAATATTGAGGAGATTGAGAAACATATCATCGAAATAGCATTTGAAAAAGGGTATGTGCAGCCAAAAGTACCTGTGATCAGAACAGGAAAAAAAATAGCCGTGGTAGGCAGTGGTCCTGCTGGATTGGCAGCTGCAGCACAATTGAATCAGGCAGGACATACTGTTACTGTATATGAAAGAGATGAAAAGCCAGGTGGTTTATTAAGATATGGCATCCCAGACTTCAAGCTTGAAAAATCAGTCATAGATAGAAGGATTGCAGTCATGGAGTCAGAAGGCATAACGTTCAAATGCAATGCCAATGTGGGTGTTAACATCAGCATCAACGACATTTTAAGAGAACAAAACGCTGTAGTACTTGCAGGTGGTTCTACCATACCACGCGATTTAAATGTACCTGGAAGGGAAAACATAGGTGTTTATTTTGCGATGCAATTCCTGAAACAACAAAATAAGCGTGTTTCTGGTAGCAACCCCTTATCAAATCCTTTGATCGAAAGTAATGTTCTGGATCATGAGTTGAATGCAAATGGCAAACATGTTGTTGTGATTGGTGGAGGTGATACAGGAAGCGACTGTGTTGGAACATCAAACAGACATGGTGCTGCAAGTGTTACCCAGTTTGAATTGCTTCCCAAGCCCCCTGAAAGTCGTAATTCCGTTATGCCATGGCCAACTTACCCAATGGTACTCAAAACAACAACATCACATGAAGAAGGCTGTGAAAGGCAATGGGCAGTGGCAACAAAAGAGTTTATTGGAGATGGCCAGGGAAATTTAAAAGCCATCAAAACAGTGGAACTGGAATGGAAGTACGAAGAAGGAAGGGCAAGCAAGTTTATTGAAAAAGAAGGATCAGAAAAAATAATTCCATGTGATTTGGTTCTACTCGCCATGGGATTTTTATCTCCTCAAAAGTCTGGCCTGCTTGATGACCTGGATGTTGAATTGGATGAACGAGGAAATGTAAAAGCCACAGAAAAAGAATTCAAAACCAATATTTCAAAAATTTTCTCATGTGGAGATATGAGAAGAGGACAATCATTGGTGGTTTGGGCGATCAGTGAAGGGAGAGAATGTGCCAGAAAAGTAGACGAATTCCTCATGGGAGAATCGTTATTAGAGTCAAAAGACAGAAGCTTATTGGTATAAGACCAACTTAATTTTTACCGAATAAGGCCGGCATTTCATGTCGGCCTTTATTTTTTCAATGAAATACATATTACATTTATTTATATGTTTAAATATATAAAATTTTCTTTTTTAGCTAAATATCAATAAATATTTCACAATTGATTAATTATCAATATTTTAATGAATAATTAGGTAACATATTAAATATTTTCATATATAATAATATGAGTCAATATGGGTTACTTTTTTTACTTTTGGATATATATTTTTGATTATTAACTAAAACTGCTTACAATGAAATCAACTGTTTTGAGAGACAAATTGCCTTTTGTGATCTTAGCGATCACAGCTATTGCAGCAATCTTTATTCCAGTCCTCCCAAATTTTGAAGACACTTCTGGTGTTTATAATGGAGCTGACATTACCTGGATTCTAATTGCGACAGCACTTGTTTTCTTGATGACGCCGGGTCTTGCCTTCTTTTATGGAGGAATGGTTCATAGGAAGAATGTAATTTCTACCATGATCAAAAGTATTGCTGCAGCAGGAGTTGTTACAGTGATTTGGGTAACATTTGGCTATAGCTTATGTTTTGGAGAATCTATCAATGGATTTATTGGAAACCCTATGACACATTTCTTTTTTAAAGATGTTAATAATACGGCTCCTTGGAGTCTGGCTCCAACCATTCCTAAAACATTGTTTTCTTTGTTTCAGCTTATGTTTGCTATCATCACTCCAGGATTGGTTGTTGGCGCACTCGCTGAACGTGTAAGATTTACTTCATACATTCTTTTCATCATTCTTTTTTCTATACTTGTATATGCACCTTTGGCACATTGGAGCTGGCATCCAGATGGTTTCCTTTTCAAAATGGGAGCTCTTGATTTCGCTGGTGGAACAGTAGTTCACATTTCTGCTGGATGTGCAGCACTTGCCGGTGCTTTGGTTTTGAAACGCAGAAAAGCTCATTTGGAAGGTGCCGAAGTACCTCCAGCAAACGTACCATATGTTTTGATTGGTACTGGCCTCCTCTGGTTTGGCTGGTTCGGTTTCAATGCAGGTTCAGCTTTAGGTGCTAATGGATTGGCTGTTTCTGCATTTGCAACTACAAACACCGCTGCTGCAGCTGCAGGTCTTTCATGGATGTTTTTTGATGTTATGAAAGGTAAAAAGCCTTCAGTAATGGGCTTCTGTATAGGTGCAGTTGTTGGACTTGTTGCCATTACACCTGGTGCTGGCTTTGTAGGAATTCCTCAAAGTATTTTTATAGGCGTTATTTCTGCTATCATTTCTAATATTGCTGTATACTACAAACAAAAATCTACTCTTGATGATGCATTGGACGTATTCCCATGTCATGGTATAGGTGGAATGGTAGGTATGGTGTTGACAGGAATTTTTGCAACAAAAGCAGTAAATACTGCCGGCAACGATGGTTTGTTTTATGGCAACGCTGAGTTCTTCTTTGTTCAGCTAAAAGCGATGGCTATCGCGGTTGTATATTCTTTTGTTGTTTCTTTCCTGATTTTTAAATTGATCAATCTTATTCAACCATTGAGAGTAAGTCTTGAAGATGAGGAAATGGGGCTTGATGAATCTCAACATGATGAAAAATATGTTCAAGGTACTTTGCTTCTAAAAAATGAAGAAGGGATTACTGAAGAAAGAATCTCCTAATCGATAAAACAACAAGGGTACTGCTTCAGTAGAGTTGGACTAGAACGCATACTGTGCAGTACCCCTTTTTTTGAACTAAAAACCAAAACAATGTTACGAAAACTTTCTGTATTCTTATACCTCGCTATTGCTTCATTTAATGTTCAAGGTCAAGACAGCACAGCAAATAAATCAAACTTTAGTTTTACTGGCTATGTTGATGGTTATTATAGGCAGGATTTTAGTAAACAACTGGGAAACAATCGTACCAGCTTTACCAACAGTACAGGAAAACTTGCATTGGGCATGGTTTCTGGTAAATTGGATTATGCTGGAAAGAAAGTAGGCTTTACACTTGATTTGGGTATTGGGAAAAGAGCAAAAGAGTTTGCATATAATGACAAAGGTGTTCTTGCTGCAGTTAAACAAGCTTATGTATATTATTCAGCTGCTAATTGGATTAAATTCACTGCAGGTACTTGGGCTACTCATGTTGGTTTTGAAATGCTCGATCCCTACTTGAATAGAAACTACAGCATGGGTTATATGTTCTCTTACGGACCTTTCTCACATACAGGATTAAAATCTGAAATGACCTTTGGTAAATCAGGTGTGCTTGTTGGTTTGTCTAATCAAACTGATTACAGAAAAGCCCCACAGGGTAGCAAGCCATTTTTCTTGTTGCAATATAGTTATGCCTTCTCTGACAATGTAAAAATATATCTCAACTATGTTGGGGGCAAAAAAGCAGATGAATCAAAGAGCAGTCAATATGATGTTGTTTTCACTGCAAAGTTAAGCGACAAATTCAACCTTGCTTATAATGGTACATTGAATAAAACAAAACCATTATCTGGCTCTTCAGCTAATTGGGGAGGATCTGCATTCTATCTGAATTTTGATCCTTTGGAAAAACTCGGAGTAACATTGCGTTCTGAAATTTTCAATGACAAGAATAAACTAGCAGCATTGGGTTCAGCACCATTTGGTACCAGTATTTTCGCAAACACACTTTCTGTCAATTTGAAAGCTGCAAAGGGATTGACAATTGTGCCTGAACTCAGGTTGGAATCCGCTGGTAAAAAAGTATTTCTAGATAAGGGTGGCTTAGGTAGCACAGGAACGTCCAGTTTTGTGCTTGCCGCCTACTATAAATTTTAGACAAGCAATTTGAGGGTCATAATCAAAACTAACGGGGTGGTTTTTTAACCACCCCTCTTTTTTTATTTCTTTCTGAAAAAAATCCTTACGGGAACACCGCTTAAATTGAATCGTTCTCTCAATTTATTTTCCAGATAATTTTTATACGGAGTTTTAATATCATCAGGATAATTCGTAAAGAATGCAAAACTAGGTACGGCCGTTGGTATTTGTGTTACAAATTTTATTTTAACTGAATTTCCTCTCACTACAGGAGGCCTATATGCCTCAATGGCCTTCAACATTTCATCATTTAATTGAGATGTTGGAATCCTGCGTTTTCTGCTTTCATTCACATCAAGAGCCACTTCTATCACTTTAAAAACCCTGGTCTTCTCTTTTGCAGAAATAAAGAGCACAGGCACATCCGTAAAGGGAGCCAAACGCTCTTTCAAGCCTTTTTCAAAATCCCTGGATGTATTTGTTGATTTCTCAACAAGATCCCATTTGTTGACAAGAAACACGATTCCCTTTCCTTTTTTAACAGCCAAAGAAAATATGTTCAAATCCTGTTGGGTAATACCTTTTTCCGCGTCAATCATCATCAAGCAAACATCTGCTTCATCCATAGCCTTGATGGCCCTAATGACTGAATAAAACTCAATATCTTCATGCACTTTTGTCTTTCTTCTTATACCTGCAGTGTCAATCAGAATAAATTCCTTTTGAAACAAGTTATAATGAGTATGTATTGTATCTCTTGTAGTACCTGCGATTTCACTCACGATGGTTCTCTCTGTGCCAACCATTGCATTCAATAAAGATGACTTGCCAACATTGGGTTGTCCTATGATGGCAATTTTAGGCAATTCACTTGAAACCTCTTCTACTGGTGCATCAATTAATAATGCTACTTCGTCCAACAACTCTCCTGTTCCGCTGCCAGATATAGATGAGAGAAAAAAGGTATGTTCAAATCCCAAAGAGTAAAACTCTGTTGCCTCAAGCAATCTCTCACTATTATCAACCTTATTTACAACCAGAAAAACAGGCTTTTGGGATGGTCTGAGGATGTTTGCCATGGCTTCATCCAGGTGAGTAATTCCTGTAGTAACATCGCACATGAAAACAATTGCATTGGCTTCTTCAACAGCAATAACAACTTGTTTACGAATTTCCCTTTCAAAGATATCATCGCTATCCGGTACAAAACCACCAGTATCCACCACATTAAAGGTTTTCCCATTCCATTCGCTTATACCATATTGTCTATCGCGTGTAACACCTGAAGTATCTTCTACTATAGCTTTTCTTTGTTCAAGCATACGATTAAAAAACGTGCTTTTCCCTACATTCGGTCGGCCTACAATGGCCAAAGTAAATCCTGACATTATTAAGAATTTAATTGATCGTTATTGATTATATCCATATTCCTTGAGGAAGAGATCATTATTCCTCCAGTTGTTCCTGACTTTTATATACAATTCTAAAAAAACTTTTTGTCCAAGAAACGCTTCAAGTTGAACCCTTGACAATGTTCCCAGCTTCTTGATCATAGAACCTCCCTGTCCTAATAGGATAGCTTTCTGTGATTCTCTATGCACAATAATATCTGCAGATATTTTAACCAGCGTTGTTTTTTCTTCAAACTTTGTAATGAGCACAGTTGCCTGGTATGGAATTTCCTGTTCAAACAGTTCAAATATTTTTTCCCTTACCAATTCACCTGCAAAAAACTTTGTTGGCATATCAGTTAAATCATCTTCACCAAAGAAAGCCTCACCTTCAGGGAGGTTTTCAACGATGGTGCTAATTAAATCGGTAACACCAAGATTCTTAGCTGCAGAGATCAAGACCGCTTTTTTGCAGTATTTTTTTGAAGAAAAGAATTCCAATGCTTCCTGAGCTTTTTTATCCTTCACCAGATCTGATTTATTCAACACCACTATAGAAGGAACATGCAATTTTAAAGCTGAAAACATTTTATCCAATACCTCGAGGTCATCTCTGACATCTGCAATCATTAGACAAACATCTGAATCTTCCATAGATGCTTTTACTGCCTGCATCATTCTTTCATGAAGCTTGTACTCTGGTTCAATGATGCCTGGAGTATCTGAAAACACAATCTGGTAATCTGGTCCATTCAGAAAAGCCCTAATTCTGTGTCGTGTAGTTTGCACCTTAGATGATACAATTGCAAGCTTCTCTCCTACCAATGCATTCAGTAAAGTGCTCTTCCCTGCATTGGGCTTTCCAATAATATTGACAAATCCTGATCTCATAAATGTTGTGCAAAGGTACTATAGTAAAAATTGTTTTGCACATAATAGATTTTGGGCGTACATTTGCAACGCGAAGTAGAGCAGCGGTAGCTCGTCGGGCTCATAACCCGAAGGTCACTGGTTCGATCCCAGTCTTCGCAACCACAGCAACCTTAGGGTTGCTTTTTTTATGGCCCAAAACCATAAAGACCCACTCTCGAAGAGATTTGGGCCTTTATTTACATCAGTTATACGTTTTACTATCCTTTTTTTGCAATGCGACTTGCGCCTGAAGATTTAGTTTGTTCTGCCACAGGCGAACCTCCATAAATGATGTCGCTTGCTCCACTGGCAACTGCTTTTAACGATTTGTTTACTGTAATCTGGACATTTGAAGCTCCACTTGATACAACATCAAGATTTTCTGAAATAAGTGAAAAACATTTACAATCGCTTGCTCCGGACATCACCAATGAGAGATAATTAACTTTCCCTTCTGCTTTAATATCTGACCCACCTGAAAAAACAGCATTCATCTTTTGAGCTTGAATATTACCAGCAAAATCACTTGCTCCACTAAATTTGAGTTGAAGCTCTTCTGTTTTCAGTGTATCATGTACATCGAAGTTTACAGCTCCGGATGCTATAACTCTATTTAATTTAGGTGAAGAAATATATACAGTATAGTTTCCATGCCCTCTCCAACTCTTCCAGGCAGAACTTTCTAATGAAATTTGAAGTTCTCCATCAACTACTTTTGTAACAATATGATCTCTTAAATTCTCATTGGAGGCACTCACAGCTAACTGAAATGTATTTCCGTTTGAATAGTGAACAGTAAATGCACCGCCAACAATGATTGCATTGAATGGTTGTACAGATCTCAATTTTACATTTTCATCTTTAATTACATTCTCTTTTTGTGCAATGGATAGATGATATGAAAAAAGAAAAAGAAATAAAAGTAGATTTTTCATAAAATATTTTAATTAGCACTTTTAATTTTTCCTATTCCAGCAGAAGAGGTATTTATATCCTTGGGATTACCTTTATATGTAAAATTACCAGAACCACTGATTGAAGCCTGTAAAGAAACATTTACGGTAAGCTGGGCGTTGCCAGAGCCACTTTTAGAAATAGTGCACTTATCAATCACCAAATCAAAACATTGAATATTTCCTGAACCATTGGAATTGACAACCGCCTGATCCACGCCTCCCTTTAAACGAATATTTGAAGATCCATTGTTTTCTAATTTGAACTTACCCACATTAATTTGTCCTACAACATTTCCAGCGCCGTCCATTTTAATATTTAATTGATCTGCCTTTAGGATACCTTCAATCTGAATATTACCAGAGCCTGCGGATGCAAGTAAGTTTAGTGAAGGAGCGTGAACATATACTTTTAGTCCCTTCCCCAAAGTATTCCATTCACTTGCAACCCAATTCTTTGCTTTGTTGTGATATACTTGTAGAACATTATCTTCAACAGCAGTGACAACATCAGATGCATTCTTTCCTACTATCTCAACATAATATTCCTTGGCATTCATATAGACAAGATCAATGTTGCCTTTTACATTCACTCCAGAAAATGAAGTTAACTCCCTCTTAAGTTTACCATCTTGCGAAAATGCAGCCAGATTCAACACCAACATTAATAAACCCAAAATTTTCTTCATAATGATTCAATTTTTAATAATACGTTTTTGAGATTCGTAAGTTACACAAAAAGCAAAATTCAAATTTTTTATTTGCGCCTTTGAAAAATGTTTTAATTTTGACATTAGTTCCCGGGGTGCAGAGGCTCAATGCCAAAGCTGAGATTAAACCCGTAGAACCTGATCAGGGTAATGCCTGCGCAGGGAAGGCCAGAATTTTCATTTCTCCCCTTTCCTGTTTTTGTAAACCAAACTGAACCACAGTAAAAACAAAAACAGTTATGAAAAAATGTTTCTTTTCTATTGCTCTACTCATTGTGTCGGCGATTACAACCGCCCAATCCATTCACACATTTAAGGTAATTGACAGTTTGACTAAAGAACCGATTGCCCAAGCAACCATTCAACTGGACAAATCGGGCGATTTTCAAACAAACGAAATGGGTGAATTTAAACTTAAAACGATTCCACCCAAGCTAACAATCAGCCATGTAGGCTATAAGACCAAAACCTTGGTCAATGTTCAACCATCAGAAACACTCATTTTGCTTGCACAATCAAGCAATCTAATGCAGGCTATTGAAATAAAATCTGTACGTGCGGGAAAAAATTACCCTTTCACACAAACGCTGATTTCTAAATCAGAACTTGCAAAAAATAATGTTGGCCAGGATATTCCATTCCTACTAAATCAGGTTCCGGGAACAGTTATCAATTCCGATGCAGGAAATGGCATTGGTTATACAGGTATTCGTATCAGGGGAACAGATGCCACCAGAATCAATGTCACATTGAATGGTATCCCATACAATGATGCAGAGTCGCAAGGAGTCTATTTTGTTGATCTTCCCGACATAGTTTCATCTACTGGAAGCATTCAGGTTCAGAGAGGGGTTGGAACTTCATCCAATGGAACTGGTGCATTTGGCGCAACCATTAACCTGCAAACAAATGAAGTAAATGAAAAAAGATATGCAGATGTAAATAACAGTTATGGATCTTTCAACTCCAGAAAAAATACATTTCAATTTGGAAGTGGATTAATCAAGAAGAGATATACAATCGATCTCAGACTCTCTCAAATACACAGCGATGGATATATTGAAAGAGCCAAAAGTAATATATCTTCTTATTATATTTCTACTGCAAGCATAAAGGAAAAATCATCACTCAGGTTAAATATTTTCTCAGGGAAAGAAAAAACATATCAAGCATGGAATGGAGTCGAGGAATCACAATTGGAAATAAACAGGAGATATAACAGTGCTGGCACTGAAAGAACTGGCACCCCTTACGAGAATCAAACCGACAATTACAGACAAACTCATTTCCAGATTTTTTACAATAAAAAAATCAATGCATCTTGGAATTTCAATGCTGCAGGATTTTTGACACATGGAAAGGGATACTACGAAGAGTATCATGCACAAAACAATTTCAGTGATTATGGATTACCTGACATCAAAATAAACAATCAGTTGATAACCAAAACAGACCTGGTTAGACAACTTTGGTTAGACAATAATTTTTATGGTACTACTTTTGCATTTCAATCAAAGAACGAAAAAAGGGAGATTATAATTGGTGGGGGAAACAGCATTTATGAAGGCAACCATTTCGGTAAAGTAATCTGGATTCAATACTTGACATATGACCCTTTAAATCACAAATGGTATGACTTGGATGCGAGAAAAACCGAGCAAAATGCATACATGAAGGTTTTGAGAAATCTTGGAGATAAAACATATTTTTTCTATGATCTTCAGTTAAGAAATGTCGCATATAATATTGGTGGGTTCAGATACAATCCATCATTGTTCATTGACAAGAAATGGTTGTTTGTCAATCCTAAAATTGGATTTAAAAAATCTATTGACAACATGACATTTTTTGCTTCTTATGCCATGGCAAACAAAGAACCAAATAGGGACGACTTTGAAGCAGGCAAAAATGAAATGCCCAAAAATGAAACGTTGCATGATTTTGAGACAGGCATTGAAAAGAATTCGCCAACCATGAAACTAAGCGCCACCGGATATTTCATGGCATACAAGAATCAACTTGTACTAACCGGTAAGATAAATGATGTAGGTGCATACACCAGAAGCAATATCGACAAAAGCTATAGAACAGGTGTTGAACTTGAGGCCAATGTTAAACTTTCTGACCATCTAAGATTCAATAATAATCTTGCGTTAAGTCAAAATAAAATCATAAACTTTACCGACTATATAGACGACTATGACAATGGAGGACAAAAACCTAAGCTCTATAAAAAATCAGACATTGGCTTCTCTCCTAATGTAGTTGGATCCTCCTCTTTTTCATATTCTATTGCAAAAGGGTTCGAAGCAGCACTTATTTCCAAATATGTAGGCAGACAATATCTTGACAATACTTCAAGGATTGACAGATCTTTGGCGGCCTATTTTCTTCAAGATTTCAAACTGAATTATCAATTCAATATGAGAAAAATCTGCAAAGTTGAAATGATATTCCAGTTAAATAACATTTGGAATAAAATGTATACCCCCAATGGATATACATATTCTTACATCTATGGAGGAGAAACCAGCAGAAATAATTACTACTACCCCATGGCCGGTACCAATTTTATGCTAGGATTGAATCTCCACTTTTAATATGAATTAGTAAGAACTAGTTTTAAAATTTATTAGGTCATTGTAAGAATTATCATATTGAAATATGTTGCATTTGAAAAAAAAATCAAATGCAACATTTTTTATGTAGAGGATATATACTAATTCTTTTTTCTATCATGGCTCTTGGCTGTGGTCCTGCACAAAGAATCACATCAACATGGATAAATAATGAATATTCAAAAAACAAGGAATATTCCAGCATGTATATTTCTGTGTTTGTAAAAGACCCGCATATTCGTGCTCATCTTGAAGACGAAATGGGTAAAGCAGCGATTGCAAAAGGATTTCATACAGAAAGAAGTCTTGACTATTTCCCACCAAGTTTTAGTAATTCAATCCCTCCAAACAAAGAATCAATGAATGAAAAAATCAAGGAATTGGGATGTGATATCACTTTTACAATTTCATTGATTGATAAAACAAGTGAAACCAGATTTATTCCTGGCAGCTCAGGAATATATGGGCCCTATATGGGATATGGATTGCATTTTAGGGGATTTTACTCTTATTGGTATCCGTATATTTATGACCCTGGCTATTATGTAACAGACAAAACATATTTCATGGAAGGGAATATGTTTGATGCTAAAACCGGATTGCTCATTTGGTCTGTACAAACGGAGACATTGAATCCCTCATCCATTGAGCGGTTCAGCAGAGATTTGGTAAAATTGATTTTTGAAAAAGCAATGACAGACTTAAATATATCTGTAAAAAAATAAGACCAGTACATGCTGGTCTTCATGCGTTATGCTGGAAAATTCTCATGCCATGAGAGCATTCCACCAACAACGTTGACGACATTTTCAAATCCCATGGTTTCTAATATCATGGCCGCCTGTCCGCTTCTGTTTCCACTACGACAGTACAAAATAACTTCCTGGTTTTTCAGTTGATCTATGGCCTCGGTATCGCCCATCCTGATATCACCCAAAGGAATAAGCAAGCCACCTACATTAAATTCAGCATGTTCAGAAGGTTCTCTTACATCAACTAAATTCAAAGATTCACCTGCATCCAAACGTAATTTCAGTTCTTTAACATCGATTGTTTTCATACAAATTTTTTAGATTATTTAATAGGAGAAACGGGTAAACTATCTGTTTTTCTTTCTGGCTTTATTAGACTCAATCGAATATCCATCATTTGTCCACTTCGAATGGTATTTTGTGTTGCAGTGCCATTGATT
>CANFHO010000018.1 GCA_947447005.1 Chitinophagaceae bacterium | reverse complement strand
ATGACTGATACCATCAGCATCATTGTAAGTGGAAGAGGTGACCCCACCTGCAAATGTTACATTGGTTGTAGTAGCAAAGCCATCGGTTGATCTAAAGAGGTTAACACCTCCAACCAAAACAATATTGGGATTGTTGGGATGAATTCCCAACAACATATTATAACCTCCCTGGGCCTCAAAATATTTGTCGGTTGTACCATTTCTTTTGGCAACCAGATTGCTCGTTAATTTGGTCCAGGTAAATGGTGTGGTTGACATATCACATTTGAAGAGATCTGCCTCTGGTTTATTTGATGCAGCATCATCTGTATTTTCAACCAATGTGTATAGTATATTTTGATTTGATGGCGCTAATGCAATAGCCAATCTCCCCCAACCATTGGAATAGTCGCCTGCTGAAATGGTATTATCATATGCTCTCCAACCTGGAATAGAATCAGAAGCATTTTGAACGCCACCTGCAATTCTTGTGTAGGAATTCAAATCTCCCGTTGTTGAAGTAAAAATCCCGGCTAGAGCTCTGTCGGCATTTCTTCCACTCATGGCGACAAAAATCTTTGAACCGGTTTTGTTGATAAGCAAATCTGCCACGCCTCCTGTGCTGGTAGCTGTGATTGCACTTTCAAATACGGATGTCCAGGTGGCACCTCCATCTGTTGATCGTACAATTCTGCGGTGTACTGCTGCATAAATATGCCCTGTTGTAGGATGGATGGCCAGTTTGTGAATGAAGCACCACTGTGATGCGAAAGTTGTTGGATCTGTTACATTGGTAGAAGCGAGCTTACTCCATGTGGCCCCACCATCGGTTGACTTAAAGATTCCGTTGCCATATACAAAAGCTGAAGGATAGCCTGCTGATGCGCCTATTGGCTCACCAGTTCCTGCATACCAAGTGTTTTTGTTTAAAGGATCCTGTACAAAGCAGGATACACTTCTGATTTCTGATGCTGGATGAACAAAGGTCCAACTGGCTCCTCCATTGGTTGATCTGAATATGCCCCCATTGACGCCTCCTGCCAAAATAGTTCTGTTGCTGGCTCCATCGTATCTGGAATCATATGCGATTGCCCTGGTTCTTCCACCATTTAAAGTTGGCCCCATGGCATAATAGGTGTTCCCAGTTTGAGCATTTGAATAATCAAGTGCATCTGCAGCAATTCCAGATCTATTACCAAATGCAGAAGTTTTCATGTCAACATTCCCAAACAACCCATTTCTTCTGATGGGCATGGTTTTGACCCATTCCATTTCTTTTGCGCGGATATTTTCCGGCACTTTTCCGGTTTTGGGATCACGGGTTAAAAGCCAATCATATCGGGCTCGTGCATCAGCATACTTGGTTTCCAAACCTGCCTCTTCCTCTTCATCCTCATCTTCTTCTCTTAAAATAGTAAGATTCTTGGGGGTAACGCTCTTGTTTTCGTTACTGATCCATTGGTATGCAATTGCAGACAAAAGGGTAGCGCCAACCCCAATTAAAAACATTTTTTTAGTGGATATCATAAATTCACTTGTTATATGCAATTTAATGGTTTTTTTTAGGCAAGGCAAGAATTTGCCTGTTAAAACTAGACTATTGACAGGTAAAAGGTTTAATGTAACTTTGATATTCTTTTGAGAGAATGAATCTGCAGTATTTACAGGAAAGGTTTAAGTCATCCCCCTATACGCAAAACATTGCGGACAAACTCTTATTGCCATCAACACAAAGGATTACATGTGATGGAATTACAGGCAGTTATGCAGCATTCATGTTTTGTGGACTTTACCAACAAGAAAAACTTGCAGGGCTTAATCATCTGATTGTGTTGGAAGATGCTGAAGAGGCTGCATATTTTCACAATGATCTTGAAAATCTGATTGATCCAATCGATTTATTTTATTTCCCCACTTCATTCAAGTCCAATAAGAATTTCAGGATACAAAGCAGTAGCCATGTCATGCTCCGTACGGAGATGCTTACAAGATTGTCTGTCTCTGGAAATAGAAAAATCATTGTTACCTATCCTGAAGCGCTCATGGAAAAGGTTGTGCAATCCGCAAAGCTGACAGCCAATACGATTCAGATCAAGGTAAATGATCGTTTGGAAACAGATGCTGTTATGGAAAGATTGGTGGGGTTGGGTTTCGAGCGTACTGATTTTGTATACGAGCCCGGACAATTTGCCATGCGAGGTGGTATTTTCGATATTTATTCCTTTGGCAACGAAAAACCATATCGGGTTGAGTTATTCGGACAGGATGTGGATTCAATCAGGATTTTTGATCCTGAAACCCAATTAAGTGAACGTAAACTGTTACAAGTTAGCATCATCCCCAATGCAGATGCATCTTTTACAGAGTCTGAGAAAATTGATTTTTTTGATTTCCTTCCTGAAAATACCATCATATATACGTCCAATTGGCAACTGATATTGGATAGATATCTTGATCATGTGGATAGTCTTCAATTGTTTTTTGAAAGAAGGGATGAAAATTCTGCAATAAGAGAAACTGATGATAAAATAACGGATCCATCTCCTGAAGATTTTACAGGATTTGATGATGCTTTCAGGGGAATGAATCGCAGGCATGTTGTTGAGTTTGGTCACAATTCCTCATTGGCAAATCATACTATGGATATGCATTTGAGCGTATTGCCACAACCATCTTTCAACAGGCAGTTTGAATTGTTGATCAAGGATCTTAAAATCCATGAAGCAGCTAAACATCAGATATTCATTTTTGCAGAAAACCCTAAACAACTTGAACGTTTGTATTCCATTTTTGCAGACTTGAAAGCAGAAATCAACTTTGTTCCTATTGCAAAATCATTGCATCAGGGTTATTACGACAAAGAAATGGGGTTGGTTGTTTATACGGATCATCAGATATTCCAACGATATCATAAATACAAAATCAAGCAGGCTTATAACAAGAGCAAGGCGATTACATTAAGAGCCTTGAAGGAGCTTCAACCTGGAGATTTTGTTGTACATATCGATCATGGAGTAGGTGTTTTCAGCGGATTACAGAAAGTGGAGAATGCAGGAAGAACGCAGGAAGCAGTAAGAATTATCTATCGTGACAATGATATTCTATACGTGAATATCAACTCACTTCATAAGATATCCAAATATACAGGCAAAGAAGGACATGTTCCGAAGGTAAATAAGTTAGGCAGTGATGTTTGGGTTAAGCTGAAAGAAAAAACAAAAGGGAAGGTCAAGGAAATTGCTTTTGATCTTATTAAGCTTTACGCAGAACGCAAAGCCCAGGAAGGGTTTGCACATGCGCCCGACAATTATATGCAAACTGAATTGGAGGCTTCGTTCATTTATGAAGACACTCCTGACCAGGCGAAGGCCATTACTGATGTAAAAAAGGATATGGAAAGTCCGCATCCCATGGATCGACTTGTTTGTGGTGATGTAGGATTTGGCAAGACAGAAGTTGCTGTGCGTGCAGCTTTCAAGACTTGCTTGGATGGCCGTCAAGCAGCAATAATGGTACCTACTACCATCCTTGCATATCAACACTATAAAACCTTCAGTGAACGACTCAAGGATTTTCCTGTAACAGTTGATTATGTGAATCGATTCAAATCTGTCAAGGAAAAAAAGGAGACATATAAAAAACTTGAAGAAGGAAAAATTGACATCATCGTCGGTACACATGCATTGATTGCAAAAGACGTCAAGTTCAAGGATCTCGGTCTATTGGTAATTGATGAAGAACAGAAATTTGGTGTAGGACACAAGGAAAAGATCAAAACACTCAAAACAAATGTGGATTGTCTTACACTTACAGCAACACCAATTCCAAGAACTTTGCAATTTAGCTTGATGGGGGCAAGGGATTTGAGTATCATCAACACACCACCTCCAAACAGGCAACCTATTCAAACAGAAGTACTCGTTTTCAATGAAGACCTGATCCGGGAAGCTATATATTTTGAGATTGAAAGAGGCGGACAGGTTTTCTTTATTCACAACAGGGTGAGCGGATTGCCTGAAATGGCTCAGTTGATTAAAAGTCTTTGTCCGGATTTAAGCATCGGATTCGCCCATGGACAGTTGGAAGGGCATGAATTGGAGGAAAGGATTTTTGATTTCATTTCAAAGAAATATGATGTGCTGGTGTGTACAAACATTGTAGAGAGTGGGGTTGATATTCCGAATGTAAATACGATTATAATCAACAATGCACATCAATTTGGATTGAGTGATTTGCATCAACTTCGTGGAAGGGTTGGCAGAAGCAACCGAAAGGCTTTTTGCTATTTGCTTGCACCACCTATGAGCACGTTGCCAAGTGATTCACGAAAAAGATTGCAAACCTTGGAGCAGCATGCCGAGTTGGGTAGTGGGTTTCAGATTGCGATGCGTGATTTGGATATCCGTGGAGCCGGAAATATGTTGGGCGGAGAACAAAGTGGTTTCATGATTGAGATTGGCTTTGAGATGTATCAAAAAATATTGGATGAAGCCATCAGGGAATTGAAACGAACATCCTTCAAAGATGTCTTCAAAGATGAAATTAGTCAGCAAGATGATTTTGTACATGACTGTACAATTGATACTGATTTAGAAATCTTGATTCCTGATACATATGTTGAACAGATCGCTGAAAGACTGGTGTTGTATACCCGTTTAGATAATTGCAGGGATGAAGATGAGTTGGTGGCTTTTCATTTTGAAATGAAAGACAGGTTTGGCCCTATTCCTGAATGTGTGGAAGATCTTTTTACTACCGTACGTTGCAGGAAATTAGCATTGGGATTGGGTTTTGAGCGAATTACATTGAAGCAGCAAACCTTAAGATGCTATTTCGTTAACAATCCTGATTCCCCTTATTTCGAATCGCCTCTTTTTCAATCCATCCTTTTCCATATACAGACAAAGACGAATAAAAGTCATTTGAAGCAAGTGGGAAAAAATTTCCTTCTGGTTACTGAGCATGTAGAAAGCATGCCAGCGTTGTTTGCTTTTTTAAATGCTGTAACTGAAACAGTAAACCAACGAAAAGGGAACCCTGAAGAGGATTCCCTTTTGAAAAATTAATGTTTATGGAGACTAAAGTTCTCTGATCCAAATGTTCCTGTAGCTTACCGGATTTCCATGGTCTTGGAGACTGATGGGTTCTTTTGCACCATGTGGTTTATATTCAGCGATGCCAATATATTCTGTTCCGCCCCAAATGGTTGCATTGTTTTGAACAAGTACGCCGTTGTGGATTACTGTAATTCTTGCTTGAGATTGAACCCTTCCTTTTGAATCAAAACGAGGTGCAATGAAGATTACATCATAGGTTTGCCATTCGCCAGGACCCTTGCTTGCATTTGCCAACGGTATCAATTGCTTGTAGATGCTGGCTGCCTGTCCATTGGAGTAGGTGCTGTTATTATAGCTGTCCAAAACCTGAAGCTCATATTTGCCCATCAGAAATATCCCACTGTTGCCTCTGCCTTGTCCATCGCCTTTTACTTCAGAAGGAGTTCTCCATTCAATGTGCAACTGACAATCCCCAAAGGATTGCTTTGTAGTAATCAGGCCTGCACCTTTTTTTACAGTTACAATGCCATTTTCTACATCCCATCCGGCAGCAGCACCTTTCTCGCCAGTCCATGCACTCAGATCTTTGCCATTAAAAAGGATAATGGCATCTGAAGGCGCATCAGATGGTGCGTTTCCTGGTTTTACAATGGCCGGAACAGGATCCCAGACTTCTGTCAATTTGGGGTCTCCAACATGTTGTGCAAAAGCAGAAATCGATGTAAAGGCGCATACAAGCAAGCTGATTCTTTTTTTCATGTCAATATTTTTTGACTGTTGAGTATAAAAATTGTGTGATGAAAGATAATAAAAAAAAGCAGGTCCCGAACTTGAACCGTACACAAAATTTATTGTTAATATATAGATGGTTACATGTTTTAGTATCTAATTAATTGCCAATTCGTGTATTACATCCAACAGAAAAGTGATTTAATGTTTATTTTTGTTTAAACAGCTGAAAATGGAGTCGAAAGTAACCGAAGGTGTAAAGATCAGTGTTGAGCAATTTTATCAACCTGATTACTCAAATCCCCTGCAAAGGGAATTCATGTTTGCTTATCGGGTTACTATTGAAAACTGCAATTCATTTCCAGTTCAATTACTCAGGAGACATTGGTTTATACAAGATAGCAGTGCAGAGCAACGTGAAGTGGAAGGGGAAGGTGTGATTGGAGCACAACCTGTCATTGCTCCAAATGATCAATATCAATACATTTCAGGTTGTAATTTGAAATCTGAGATTGGTCAGATGTATGGAACATATCTCATGGAAAATGTCATAACCAAAGTTAGATTTGAAGTAACAATTCCAGTATTTCAAATGGAGGCTCCTTTCAAAAGAAATTGACCTATTTCATCAAACATGTTTTATTTTCGTAAAAGTTTATTTATTCATCTTAAGGCAATTTTTGACCATGAGCTACAAAGTTTCGTTTAATAACAAGAATAGGGTATTTTTTAATGCATTGAAAGAAGAAGTTGATGCATATTTTGAAATGAACAGCATAAAAAAAACGGGTAACTGGAAGCTTTATGGTAAGACAATGATTCTTATTCCATCCATGCTTGCTTTATATGGAGCCCTTTTATTTGTTGACATGCATTGGGCTTTGTCAATTTTTCTTTGGTTGCTGTTTGGATTGAATATGGCTGCAATTGGTTTCAATGTGATGCATGATGCATGTCATGGTAGTTTTTCGACAAAGAATTGGGTTAACAATGTTTTTGGCCTTACCAATAATTTCCTTGGAGGCAATGCATTTCTTTGGAAAGTAAAGCACAATATCATTCACCATACCTATACCAATATTGATGGTGTTGATGATGATATAAACAACATGCCTTTCATGCGTGAGTGCAGCACCCAACCATGGAAACCAATGCACCGCTTTCAAAGTACTTACATGTTTATCTTATATGGCTTTACTTCTTTATTCATGTTCTTCACTGATTATTTAAAATATTTCTCCAAGAAAGTATATACCACTCCTTTGAGGAAAATGGACTTAAATGAACATGTGATTTTTTGGACAGGAAAAATATTTTTCATTCTGTTTTACATCGCTTTGCCTATTGCATTGATTGGTTGGAAAGCATGGCTTGTTGGATTTATCATTAGCCAATTTGCATTCGGTATAACTTTGGCTACTGTTTTTCAACTGGCACATGTGGTTGAACATGCAGAGTTTGATTCTGCAGGGTTTGATCCGGTAAAAATTGAAAATGAGTGGGCAATCCATCAAGTTAAAACAACTGCAGATTTCGCATCTAAAAATAAAATTGTGACCTGGTTTGTAGGCGGATTAAATTATCAAATTGAGCATCACCTTTTTCCAAGAATCAGTCATATTCATTACCCTGCTATCAGCAGAATAGTCAGAGAAACATGCGAAAAATTTGATCTTCATTATATTTATTTCCCTTCTACCCGTGCAGCCATAGCATCTCATGTGAGATTTATGCATACCATGGGACAAAGACCTTACTAATTTTTAGTGTGGTTTATATTGAGATCCAGATAAGATTTTATCAGCATCCATGGAGAATAATTCCTGAAGACTTGTTTTAGGGAACTTCTCCATGTATTTTTTTATAAGTTGTTTCCCCATAAACAAGGACAAATAGCTGGGTGAATCAAAACCAAATTCATTTGTAAATGGTCCATCGCTGATGAAAGATTTTATTTTCATCAGGTCTTCTTCAAACAGCAATTTGTTCTCAATAAAATAATTCCAAATAAAAGCTTCATTGTAATAAGCCGCCTTTAGCTGTGCGCTGGAATATCCAAATTTAATTTCTTCAGACTTGTCAGGTAATAAAAGATCCAATAAATACATTTTTCTGCCTTGTTCAACCATAATTGCCAGCAAGGTATTTTGATGACGTTTTAAGGGGAAGACATCATCAATTAAACTTTTCATGCATCCAACAGATATAGATGATGGGTTGAACTTTTTGGACATATACTGTGGATATAACTGTTGTCCCTGCATTGAATTGTAAAAACTTGAATGTTCGCCGAGTCTCAATTCCAAGCCAGTACAAAGTGCATTGGTTGTTATCAATTCAGTTTGTCCGCCGATCGTTGTATTCAAATACACATCCATCGGGCCAACATACGTAATGAATTCCTCCGGGAGTTTGTATGAAGGAAAATAGTATTTCGTGAGTTTCAATGCTTCCTGAATTTCATCTTTTGCAGTTGCAAGATCCTTTTCAATAAGGGTTATACTGTCAAGCATCGGACGATAATCATGAAGAAATTGTTTGATGGCTTGAAAGGATTTTGTTGTATCCACTATGTTCAAACCCATAAGCTTGTTGATAAAATCACTCGTAAAATGGGGATATGCACTGTCCAGCTGTTGAATAGAAACAGTCAGATTATTTGTGTCTATTGCAAAAAAATCTTTTTCAAATCTCCTGAACTTCAATTCCACATGAATATTGCTTACATCTGGTTTTTGATTGCCTGTATTGCAGGAAATAAGCGAAATCATGAAAGCGAAAACAAAGAGAGGGTATTTTTTAAACTGATTCATATGTGTGGTTTTAGCAAAAGAGTAAGCAAAAATAACCGAATCATGGAATTAGTTGCCTGTTTGTTATTCTTTTAGGATTTTATTCAGTCTAATTACGCAATTTTGCGGTATGAAGGTTTTTCTTGCGCAGCAAAACTACCATATTGGAAACTTCGCACTCAATAGTGAGAAGATGCTTGATTCGATTGAAGAGGCAAAGTTGAAAGGAGCAGACCTGGTGGTTTTCTCTGAACTCTCTATCTGTGGCTATCCCCCACGCGATTTTTTAGAATTCGAAGATTTTATTTTAGAATCTGAGGCTGCTGTAAAAAAAATAGCCGCAGCAGCACAAGGCATTGGCGTTATTCTGGGTGCTCCAACCAGAAATCCACAAGCAGAAGGCAAAGACTTACTCAATTCTGCCATTTTGGTGTATGATGGTGAAATAAAAGGTATAGCAAGCAAAACACTTCTTCCAAACTACGATGTGTTTGATGAATATCGATATTTTGAGCCTGCATACGAATGGAATATTCTCCATTTCAAAGGAAAGAAAATCGCAGTGACTATTTGTGAAGATATATGGAACTTAGGCGACAACCCACTTTACCGGGTTTGTCCTATGGATAAATTAATGGAGCAGTCACCTGATATGATGATCAATTTATCAGCCTCTCCTTTTGATTATGATCATGATGAAGATAGAAAAGAGGTTGTTCGGTTGAATGTGCTGAAATACAAGCTTCCCATGATTTATGTAAATGCTGTGGGTGCCCAAACGGAGATTGTATTTGATGGCAATAGTTTGGTGTTTACAGACAAAGGCAGATTGCATGCCCAGTTGAATGCATTTTGTGAAGATGCAGTCATGGTTGATACAGATGATCTCTATGAAAATCCCCAAGCCGATTATATCAATCAAACCAGTTTGCTTGGTAAATCGATGCGTTTTTCGCACGCGGAGGAACCATCAACAATCATTGAATATCTAACCAGAGAAAATAATATTCAGCAGATCCATCAGGCATTGCTTGTGGGGTTGAAAGATTATTTTTCCAAAATGGGATTTAAAAAAGCCATTTTGGGTAGCAGCGGAGGAATTGATTCAGCAGTGGTATTGGCATTGGCCTCTGAGGCCTTGGGGAGTGAAAATGTTACAGCTATTTTGATGCCATCAGGTTTTTCCAGTACGCATTCTGTTGATGATGCTGTATCATTGAGTAAAAACCTCCAAAATCCATATCATATTGTTTCTATACACAATGTCTATGAAACTTTTTTGACAACCTTGGATCCTCTTTTCAAGGATACATCTTTTGGTATTGCAGAGGAAAATATACAAAGTAGAAGCCGGGGCAACATTTTAATGGCTATTGCCAATAAATTCGGCTACGTTTTGTTGAATACGTCCAATAAAAGTGAACTTTCTACGGGTTACGGAACATTGTATGGGGATATGGCTGGCGGTTTAAGTGTATTGGGGGATCTGTATAAAACACAGGTGTATGCACTTGCCCGTTATATCAATCGAAATCAAGAAATCATTCCTGAAAATATCATCACCAAAGCACCTTCTGCTGAATTGAGGCCAAATCAAAAGGATAGCGACAGTCTCCCGGATTATGATTTGCTTGACAGGGTTCTTTTCCAGTATATCGAAAGAAGGATGGGGCCTAAAGAAATCATCCAGGCAGGATTTGATGAGGCCTTGGTCAAACGTGTTTTGCGCATGGTGAACATCAATGAGTATAAGCGAAACCAGTTTTGCCCTATCATTCGCGTTAGCACCAAAGCTTTTGGTGTAGGAAGAAGATTGCCCATCGTTGCAAAATACCTAAGCTAACATGAGAGGAATTGTTTACAAGTCAACCGGAAGCTGGTATGCTGTAAAATCTACAGATGGTACTTTTTACAATGCGAGGTTGAAGGGTAAATTTAAAATGGATGGATTCACTTCCACGAATCCTGTTGCTGTTGGCGACGAAGTGGAGTTTGAGCATGAGGATGAAGCTGAAGGAAGGGTGATGATTACCGAAATTCATGACAGAAGAAATTATGTAAACAGGATATCTCCTGCAAACAGACGCCAGCATCATATCATTGCTTCGAATCTGGATCAATCCATGTTGATCGCAACCCTGCGTGAGCCCAGAACCTCTCAGGGCTTTATAGATCGATTTTTGGTAACCTGTGAAGGGTTCCATATTCCAGCTATCATACTCTTCAATAAATCAGATGTATACAGTGAAGAGGATGTCATCCTTTTTGAAGATCGAAAAGCTATGTATGAGGCCATAGGATATACGGTATTGCTTACTTCTGTGAAGGAAAAATCAGGAATGGAAGAATTGAATGCATTGCTAGAAAACAAGACAACCTTGATCAGCGGACATTCGGGTGTTGGGAAATCAAGTTTGATTAATTATGTGATGAACAATCAGGACATCAAAACCCAGGAAGTGAGCGGTTGGAGCGGAAAGGGTATGCATACCACAACATTTGCAGAGATGTATGACTTGCCCAATGTTGGGGGCAGCATTATAGATACACCAGGGATGAGGGAGTTTGCGATTGCAGATATAACCAAGCAGGAACTTTCACATTATTTTCCTGAAATGCGAGATCTGATCAATGAATGTCAATTCAATAACTGCATGCACATGAATGAACCAGGATGTGCTATCAAGCAGGCTGTACGCGATGGTAAAATTCACGAAGACAGATTTGTTAGCTATTGCACGATACTTGACAGCATCGAAGAAACGAGCAGTTGGTAATCAGCTCCTGAATTTTTTAGCACGGGGTACTTTTTCTCCGCTCATGAGGCGCTCTGCACCTACATTTTTACCGTTACTTGGGCATCCATATTTTCTGTGACAAGAGCCCAGCGTAATCGTTACAATTAAAAGAGCTGAAATAAAAATCCAATATTTGTTTTTCATGTCTATCAATTATTTGAACCAACTGCTATATGTTGAATAGTTATTGGCAATTCGTTTGATCTCACCTTCCAATAGTTCTGGAGATACTTCTTTTACCTTTTTTGCTGGAACACCTGCATATATGCTTCCTTCGGGAACAATGGTGCCTTCCAATACCACAGCTCCAGCTGCAATGATGGAATTGCTTCCCACTACAACACCATCCATTACAATAGAGCCCATTCCTATCAAAACATTGTCTTCAATGGTACATCCATGAACAATGGCATTATGTCCAATACTCACATTATTGCCAACAACTGTTTTGTGCTTCATATAGGTGCAATGTATAGTTGCATTGTCTTGAATATTCACATTGTTGCCAAGGATGATGGCATTTACATCTCCTCTGATAACTGCATTGAACCATATGCTGCAAGAAGAACCCATTGTTACTTCTCCCACAATTGTTGCATTGGGAGCTATAAATGCATCATCTCCAATGGTTGGTGATATCCCTCTGACAGGTAGTATTACTGGCATCTTTTTTTGTTTAAAGATATTGCATTCGTTGAAATGCACTATTCAGGTATTCAAGATCTGACAAGGTTTAGGAAAAAATTATCGAAATTTGCATGAATGAACCAAAGAGAACTTTTCCTGCGTCATGTTGCACAAACTTCTTCTGCACCCCTGGCTATCGAAGTCGTTGAGGCAGAAGGTTGTAAAATGTGGGATGCACATGGTAAGGAATTGATTGATCTGATCAGTGGAATCAGTGTATGCAATGTTGGTCACCGAAACCCCAGGGTGGTTGAAGCCATCAAGAATCAGGTTGATAAATATATGCATATCATGGTTTATGGTGAGATGGTTGAATCTCCACAGGTTCAATTTGCTACAAAGCTTGCTGCGCATCTTCCTGCCACATTGGATGCAGTGTATTTCACCAATTCTGGTGCAGAAGCCGTTGAAGGTGCCATGAAGCTGGCAAAGCGTGTTACAGGCAGAACCAAAATCATTGCATTCAATGAATCTTACCATGGCTCTACACAAGGGGCATTGAGTATCATGGGTGCAGAGTATTGGCGTAATGCCTTTCGGCCTTTACTTCCAGACGTCTATCACCTTCAACATGGGGTTATGGATGAGCTCAATCAAATAGATACACAAACAGCTTGCGTTGTTGTTGAATTGATTCAGGCTGAAAGGGGAGTCATAACACCCTCTTTTGAGTGGGTAAAAGCTTTGCGTAAAAAATGTACAGATGTTGGAGCTATGTTGATTGTTGATGAAATCCAAACTGGTTTCGGACGAACAGGTCAGCTTTTCGTTTGTGAAAAATTTAATATCATCCCAGATGTAATTCTCTTGGGAAAAGCCATTGGAGGAGGAATGCCATTAGGCGCATTTGTTTCCTCAAGGTCAAATATGATGCAATTGGCTACCGACCCAGTATTGGGTCATATTACTACATTTGGAGGACATCCTGTATGCTGTGCAGCCGGACTTGCGGCCATGAACTTTTTGATTGATGAAAAACTGATATCACATGTGGAGTCGAAGAGATTCCTGTTTGAAAAGATATTGGTACATCCTTTGATCAAATCTTTTAGGTCAGCTGGAATGCTCATGTCCATTGAATTTGATTCTTTTGAAATCAATAAAAGAGTAATTGATCTGTGTATTGAACATGGTGTATTTACAGATTGGTTTTTGTTCGCTGCTCATTGCATGCGTCTAGCACCACCATTGATTATAACGGATGAAGAAATCATGGCAGCATGCAAAATCATCCTGAAGTGTTGTGATTTGGTGCAATCAGAAATTAGAATGTAAAGCGGAAGCTTGCAAACATGCCAAATTGCTTGTATCTCTCAATAGGGAAGGGTTTTGGCGACAATCGCCAAACAAAATCAATCCTGAAGAACCTCAAAATATTGTCAACCCCAGTTCCAACTTCCATATAAGTTTTCCCATTTAATGTTGTAAATGGCATTCCATTTTGTAGGTTCAATGCCTTGTTCTGAGAACTTAAATTTCCCCACAACATTTTTGCATTCCAGAATTGACGCAGTTTTAAATACCTGTTTTGAGGTATTAGTCTGAATAAGCCACTTCCAATGGTATGTTCAAAATTAAATCCGACATAGTTGTCTGACAAGTATTCAAACCTGTTCATTAAGTTAAAGGCATACTTGTTGTAATAATAAATTTCATTTCCAGGGGCTACATTCAAAAGCATGTAGGGAAGTGTTCCGAATACACGGCCTGTATAAGCGTTCACATAAATGCTTCCTGCTGGAGGAATCTTTAAATAATCACTTACGCTGAAACCAATTTTTGAATAGTTGTATCCGCTGTTAAGAATTCCCTTTAAGCCTTTTGCATAGGTTAATTCCACAACAGGATAATCACTTCCTAAGCTTGTTCTGAAAAAATCATCCTGTAAGAATTTTTCCAAATATGCAAAACGTAGTTTTGTGCTAACAAGAAAGTCATTGAAGTTTCCTGAAATGGGCGATGCAAAATCCGTCTTGTCAGGCAGGTTTTTTACGGGCGTATAAAGCTTTCTTCCAATGTTCATGGTGAATGAAAGTCCACCTTTCCATTCTTTGAAATACTCTATTTTTTGTTGTTCAACTCTGATCAACTTAATGGGAACCTCTGCTTTGCGGAACATCAGGGCAAATAAATTGTCGTATCCAATTTCGTCATAGTATGTCTGCCCATAATCCATGTCGTTCTTATAGGTGAAACGCAGACTGCTTCTCGGGTTTTTACCAATCATGTACAACGCTTCCAATTTGCCTTTCATTTTATGATCCTTGGAACCATACGCAAGGTAAGAAGAGAGATAAATGTTTTTATTGAAGTGATAATTTGTGCCAAGATCAAATCGCATTCTAAATCCTTCATAACTGTTGCTGCTAATCCAATTCATCCAAGGCCCAATTTCATAATTGCCTACATATCTGTAGCCTGTTCCAATAAACCTCAACCAATCAGAATATTTTTCGAATGCTGGCATTTTTAAGAGGGTATCTGCCATCTTGTAAAAGTTCGATTCGTTTTTGTTGAGTTCCTCATGTCTGTTGATCTGCCAAAAGCTATCTGCTTTCTCCATGGCATCATTTGAAACAATGACCATTTCCTTCCTCTTGTCGTCCATCACTTCTAGGCTGATAGATGGGGGTAGGGCTTCTCCATTCAACAATACTTTAGAGTATGTGGTGGTTTTTCTTCCAATCAAACTCAGGTTCTTCTTTCCGGTGAGATTGAAATTTGCGATAAACTTGTCTTTCGACAGGAACCATACACTATCTTTTACAAGTTGATATTCCTGAACCAAGCTGAGTTTGTCAATGAAATTGATATTGGAACCAGGGGATACCTGAAGATTCATTTTTTGAACAGCATAGCTTGAGTCTGCAATCCATGCATCTCCCTGAAATGTACTTTCTCCCTTTCTTTTCGGAAAGAATACCAAATGGAAAAATTTTCTTCCTGCAACATATTGTGTGTCTGGCAATTTGTAATTGTAATACAGATCCCCGTCATTGCTGATAGGGCTTACGTATTGCCTGTCAAATACAGGAATGAAATTCTTGTAAACATTAATGTTCTGATACATGCCACCCAGAAATTTAGAAACACTTTCATTTTTCAATCCAATTGTTTTGCTGGCACGAATTACTTCCCTGCTTTTATGAGGATCTTTTTGGGTATAATAATCAGAAATATTTTCAATTAAATAGACAGGAAGAAACGGTTCTTTTTCAGATGTTGTATCAACATTATTCAGAATAAACTTAAAGGGTTTTGGAGGAAGAATGCTTTTCTGCATTTTTTCCAAATTGACATTATTAAGATCAATTTCCAGTTTATTGTATAATTCATATGCGTAACTATGGAACCTGCTTCTATCATTTTTATCTTTATTTCTTACCACCTTCCTCCAAAGGAGATACCCTCTGCCATATTTCCCTTTAACGATAACTTCATTGTCAGATTTTTTTCTTTCCATTTTAATCTGGAGCACAATCTTGTCCAAGCTAGTGTCAAGTACAATGATATTATCATCAAAACCTGCGTATGAAATGATGAGCGTGTCACTTAGCCAATTTTTAAGTGTAATATGAAATGTGCCCGCAGAATCGCTCAGTTTACCAAAAGTTGAATGTGCAAATCGAATCGATGCAAAAGGAATTGTTTCATCAGAATGGGTATCCCTGATTACACCTAATACCTGTTTGACTTGGGCTAGGGAAGGGTTTATTGCGGATAAAAACAGCAATGAAAGTATGAAAAAGAGTGATTTTCCCTTCATTCTGCGAAGGTATGAAGAGCTTGTCTTTTGTTTCAATGATATATGTTAATCTTACTTACTGAGATGCATACTTCTTTCCTTATACAAGTTCCTGAAATACGGGTCTTTCAGGTCTTTGATAAATCGGATTGCTTCACCAGTTGATTTCATTTCAGGGCCTAACTCCTTGTTCACGCCTGGGAATTTATCAAAACTGAATACGGGTTCTTTAATGGCAAAACCTTCCAGTTTTTTCTCGTAGGTGAAGTCTGTGAGTTTATGTGTGCCCATCATTACTTTCGTAGCAATGTTCAGATAAGGAATTTGATATGCTTTTGCAATAAATGGTGTTGTTCTGGATGCGCGCGGGTTTGCCTCAATTACATACACCTGGCCATTTTTGATGGCGAACTGAATATTGATCAATCCTCTGATATCAAGAGCCCTGGCAATTTTTTCTGCATAGTGCTCCATGGTAGTTACTTCCAGGGGTGTAAGGTTGAAGGCCGGCAATACGGCATTGCTGTCTCCACTATGAATACCAGCAGGCTCAATATGTTCCATAACACCCATTACATGAAAATTCTCACCATCAAAGATTCCATCAATCTCTGCTTCCTGGCACCTATCCAAGAAATGATCAATCAAGATCTTATTGCCTGGAATGTGTTTTAGAAGACTTACCACTGCTTTTTCAACTTCCTCATCGTTGATGACAATACGCATCCTTTGTCCGCCAAGTACATACGAAGGTCTTACCAAGACTGGATAACCTACTTTGTTTGCTACTTCAACTGCATCATCAACGTCATAAGCGGTGCCATATTCTGGATAAGGTATATCGAGGCTTTTCAACATATCACTGAACCTGCCACGATCTTCTGCTATATCCATATTATCATATGAAGTACCAATAATTTTGATGCCTTTATGATGAAGTTTCTCTGCAAGTTTCAATGCTGTTTGTCCGCCCAATTGAACTATTACACCTTCTGGCTTTTCATGCTCAATGAGTTCCCAAAGATGTTCCCAGAATACAGGTTCGAAATACAGTTTATCTGCAATGTCGAAATCTGTTGAAACCGTCTCTGGATTGCAATTCACCATGATGGCTTCGTATCCACATTCCTTAATTGCAAGGAGTCCATGTACGCAACAATAGTCAAATTCAATTCCTTGTCCAATCCTGTTTGGACCAGAACCCAATACAATGATTTTCTTCTTATCGCTTACCTTACTCTCATTGGTTCCATTGTTCTCAAAGCTGCTATAGAAATAAGGAGTCTTTGCCTCAAATTCTGCTGAACAGGTATCAACCATTTTATAAACACGGGTAATTCCAGCTGCTTTTCTTTTTTCATACAGTGCATCTTCTGTACCATCCTGCATGATTTTACAAATCTGATCATCGCTAAAGCCATGTTGTTTGGCTTTCTTGATCAGATCCAATGGAAGGTTATCCATTTTATATTTTGCAATTTCCTTCTCGATATCAACTATCTTTTGGATTTCATAGATGAACCAACGATCGATAAGTGTAGCCTGACAAACTGTTTTTACACTGATGCCCATCATCAGGGCATCCTTGATTCGGAATATCCTGTCCCATTTTGGAACTTTCAGGTATTCAACCAATTCATCTGCATGCATCATGCTTTTGCCATAATAGCCAAGACCAACTGCATTGTTTTCTAAACTTTGACATGCCTTTTGAATCGCTTCTGTGAAGCTTCTTCCAATAGACATCACTTCGCCAACAGATTTCATTTGAAGACCAAGTGTATCATTTGCACCTTTGAATTTATCAAAGTTCCATCTCGGAACCTTAACAATCACATAATCCAGTGCGGGCTCAAAATATGCGGAGGTTGTTTTAGTAATTTGATTTTTCAGTTCATCCAGTGAATATCCTAGTGCTAGTTTAGCAGCAATCTTGGCGATGGGATATCCTGTTGCTTTGGATGCAAGTGCTGAAGAGCGACTCACACGTGGGTTGATTTCAATGGCAATGATTTCTTCTGTTACTGGATTGAGCGCAAATTGTACGTTACAACCACCTGCAAAGTTTCCAAGATCGCGCATCATCATGATGGCGGTATTGCGCATCAATTGAAAAGCAGTATCACTGAGCGTCATCGCGGGTGCAACGGTGATTGAATCACCGGTATGTACACCCATCGGGTCAAAATTTTCTACTGTACAAATGATGGCCACATTGTCATTCATGTCTCTCAGCAATTCAAGCTCAAATTCCTTCCATCCCAAAACAGCCTTTTCAACCAAAACCTCATGAATGGGCGACGCATTCAATCCGCGATTCAATGCTTCATCCAAAAATTCCTTGCTATGTACAAATCCACCACCTGTTCCACCGAGGGTAAAGGATGGTCGAATGACCAATGGGAATCCAATTTCTTGTGCAAATTCCTTTCCTTCAAGGAAGGAGTTGGCGGTTTTTGCTGTTGCAACAGGCACTCCAAGGCGAATCATCCATTGTCTGAACAATTCTCTGTCTTCTGCCTTATCAATTGCCTTAATATCTACGCCTATAAGTCTGACGTTGTATTTTTTCCAGATTCCCAATTCCTCAGCTTCCTTTGCAAGATTCAATGCAGTTTGTCCACCCATGGTTGGCAATACCGCATCAATTTCATTTTCTTGTAGAATCTGTTCAATACTTTCCACTTTCAATGGTAATAAATATACCCTGTCAGCCATCATTGGATCTGTCATAATGGTTGCAGGATTGGAGTTGATCAGAATCACTTTTACCCCTTCTTCACGAATGCTTCTGGCTGATTGTGAACCTGAATAATCAAACTCGCAGGCCTGACCAATAACAATAGGGCCTGAACCGATAATGAGGACCGAACGAATGGATAAATCTTTTGGCATGTTTTGATCTTGTTTTAATGCTTTGGGGGCACAAAAAAACCGGGATATTCCCGGAGCGCAAAGGTAAGTATTGAAGCTTACTTTTTAAAGTAATAATTGCCCAACACAAGAATTATGACCAATCATGTTGAAAGTTGGTGGGAAATTCAAGCCTGATTATGGTAGGCTGCCATCTCAAAGTCCTCAACAATGGTATGATTTCCACTCATGGGTAATTGGATTGCATCATCAAGACGTGCAACTTGTTTTTTTCTGGAAATGTGTAGAAATCTGAGAACTGAATTTAGTATTGTCTTTATCTTTTTCATCTTATAGGGTTCGTATTATAGACAACAAATCATGATGAAATGTTGTATGAAGCGGAAAATAAATAAGTGAAAAAGTGAAATTGGATGCTTTTCAATGTGTTTTTACCAATAAGCATAGATCCATAAAATACATTTCATTCATTTTTAAACATATATGAATAATTGTAATCTGATAAATGAATTCCGAACATTAGATTTGCAACATGACTGGAAGGGCTTTTTTGATGTTAAATTTTATCTTATTTATTTCTTTTGCCCAAGCGCAAAACAAATTTGACCCCCATTATTTTTCTTATCCATTGGGGATCAAGGCCAAGTTTAATGCCAATTTTGGTGAAATGAGGCCAAATCATTTCCATATGGGACTTGATTTATCAACTGAATCCCGACAAAATCTTCCCATTTATGCTCCCGCTGATGGTTTTATTTCCCGAATCAAAATAGAAGAAGGGGGCTTTGGACGAGCATTGTATGTGCAACATCCCAATGGGTTGACAACCCTATATGCACATATGAACAGGTTTATTCCTGCAGCTGAACAGTATTTACGATCTAACCAATATGAACAAAAAAGTTGGAAGATTGATTTGAATGTACCCTCGGATATTCTTCCCGTGAAGAAGGGCGATATGATCGGCTACAGTGGAAATACCGGCGCATCCGCAGGTCCGCACGTGCATTTTGAAATTCGAGATACAAAAAATGAAAACTGTTACAATGGCTTGAAATTTGATTTCAATGTGCCCGACAATATTCCTCCAACATTGATCAGACTTGCCTTTTATGATAGGGATAAAAGCATCTATGAGCAGACTCCCATTATGGTTCCGTTGATCAAAACTGCTCTGGGTTATAATCCTGCTTCTGTGATAGAACTACCTTTCACAAAAGCATTTATTGGAGTATTGGCTTTGGACAGAATCAATGGTGCTGCCAATCAATATGGCATTTACAAAGCCATCCTTTCCAAAGATCAAGAGTTTATTACGTCCTTCGAAATGGAAAATATTGGGTATGATAAAACCCGTTTTCAAAATGGGCACATTGATTATTTGATGCGCTTTAAAGGAGGCCCTTACTTTCAAATGCTCTTCCCTCCAACATACTACAATGTTGACATGTACATTCTTCCAGCTGCAAAGAAATTTATAGAGCTAACACCTGCAGAACAGACATATGATTTGGAAGTGCAAGATGCAGCAGGGAATAGAACCAATGCCAGTTTTACTGTGCTTTCAACGGGCGTTTCACAACCATCATTTGTAAGTCCTGGGCAAAGAATTATCCCTGGAAACGTCAATGTTTTTGAAGATGAAATGCTGCGAATTGTATTCAATGAAGATGCATTTTACGATGCATTCAATTTTAATTACCAGGCAATGTATCAGGTTATGGGTGATCAGCTCTCATCCATATATCAATTGCTACCTGAATATATTCCAGTTCAGAGTTATTTTAAAATTGCAATCAAGCCCAATAAACCTATGGTATTGATTAATTCTGACAGGGTTGTTATGAAGCGAATTTTTCGTGGAAAGGTTGAAGTAAAAAAGGCCTTGAAGGAAAAGGATATGTTTTCTGCAGCATTCCGGGATTTTGGAAATTTTCAATTGTTGGAAGATCAAGCAGCGCCAACTATTTCTGCCAATATTCCGGCAAGTGGAATTGTTCCTGCTGGCCGTAACATTGTAGTAAGTGTTTCGGATAATTATCATGTGATTAATAATTTCAAAGCAACCATTGATGGGAAATGGGTCATGTTTTCCCCCGCAGGAAACAGATTTAGTTATTATCCAGACGAACATTTCACTCCTGGTGAACATAAACTGGAAGTTGTTGTTTATGACGAGGCAGGCAACCAAGCCTCCAAAGTATGGATGATAAAACATTAATCTATGGCTATGTTAGAAGAAGGTAAAAAAGCACCTGCGTTTTCGGCTATTGATCAGGATGGTCAAAAAATCAAGATGTCAGATTTTAAGGGTAAAAAGTGGGCTCTCTACTTCTATCCCAAAGATCTTACAAGTACCTGTACAGTTCAGGCATGTAACTTAAGAGATGGGTTTAAAATGCTTGAAAAAAAGGGCATTACAGTGATTGGAGTAAGTCCTGATGATGAAAAATCGCATCTCAAATTCATTGCAAAACACGAACTCCCTTTCAGAATCATAGCAGACACCAGTACAGAACTGGCAGAAAAATTCGGGGTATGGGCTGAAAAATCCATGTATGGCCGTAAATACATGGGAATTCTTAGGACCACCTTTTTGATTGATGAAAAAGGGGTTATCATCAAAGTTATTGCAAAGCCCAACGTAAAGGAGCATGCCGATGAAATTGCAAAAGGGTTCGGATTTTAGCTTAGGTAAGCCATTCAATTGATCCAAATTCAACTTCCGTTTCCATGCCATGGTGAATGGACATGTTACCGTTGTTTTTGACACCCAAAATTTCAGCTTCAAAAATTTGGTTCCCCTTTTTTAACCTGGCTTGTTTATTTCTCATGTACAATGCTTCATTGTATTGAGAAAGATGGTATTCAATGGGGTGTATGGAAATTTCTGAAATTTTTAAGGCAAGTAGTTCAGAAAGCTCCATCCCCAATGCAATGGGATCAAAAGTTTTGCCTGTAATTTGTTTTAGGGATACCGGTTTTCTGTCCATTTGACCAAAAGAAGTTTGGTTTATATTGATCCCAGTTCCTATGATAGATTTCTCCCATTGGGTACCGGAAATGATATTTTCTATTAAAATCCCTCCTGCCTTTCTGTCACGCCAGTAGATATCGTTCGGCCATTTGATGGAAAATTCATCCCCCCCATACTTTTTTAACATTTCGTAACAGCCGATGGCAATGATGCAAGAAAGTTGGAATTGCTGGGATAAAATTAATTTGCTGCAATCTGCAACTGAGCTCATAATAATGTTCTGTCCTGCCCCACTTTCCCATGTTTTACTGCGTTGTCCCTTGCCTTTTGTTTGCTCCAATGCAAAAAAACTGCACCATCCTTTTGTCCTTCCTTCCCTTGCCAATTTCATGGCATGGTTATTGGTACTATCAACCGATTGTAATATTTCAAAGGTTTTGACGTTCATGTCTGAATAGGGAGCGATGATTTTTCCTTAATTTTGGCAATATAGTCAAGAAAACCGCCTAAAACTAAAATCTCAACATTTGACATCTTCAACATCAGGAATAGCAATAAAGAGTAAACCAGTTCGATTAACCCGAAGCAGTAAGATTCTTAAGGTAATTATCAAGGCCATACAGGATAAAAAAGGAGAACACATTGTATCATTGGATTTGAGAAAAATCAATGAGGCTGTGTCTGATTTTTTTATTGTTTGCGAGGCACCATCAACCGTTCAAGTTCGAGCCATTGCCGATTGGGTTGAAGTTATGGTAAAGCAGGAATGTGGTGAAAATCCGTATAAAAGAGAAGGTCAAGGCGCTCAACAATGGGTGTTGGTAGACTATGTCAATGTAGTTGTACATGTATTCCTTACTGAAACCAGGAAATTTTACAGGTTGGAAGAAATGTGGGGAGATGGAGATTCTGTTGAAGAGATTGGCGAAGAAACAAAGCCCAAAGCTAAGCCGGCAGCCAAAAAGGCCGCATCAAAAGCTGCTCCAAAGCGTGAAACCACATCAGTAGCCAAAGCTGCAACCAAAACAGCTAAAAAGCCATCTGCAAAAGCAACAAAAAGCACTACTAAAAAATAATTCAATAGCTTAATACTATGAATCAGGAAGAGCAAAAGAATGAACCGAAGCAAAGCCCATTTTCAGGCTTTAAGCGTAAAAAGGAAAGTGGATCATCCGGAAAAGGTCCTAAATTCAGTTTTTATTGGCTGTATGTAGCTGCGGCAGTAATGCTCATCGGCTATCAGGTCATGAATGGAATTGCTCCAGACGCCAGAAATATCACTGAACTTGAATTCAAGCAAAAAATGCTTGTTCACAATGATGTTGCAAAGTTGGAACCTGTCAAGAACAAAGGTGTTATTCGTGTATATATCAAAAAAGACAGTCTGAATAAACCTGTTTATAAAGAAATTCTGGGCGACAAGCTTAAGTATGCAATCAGCTCAAAAGGTCCTCATTTTCAATTCAGCTATTCAAAAGTGGATGATTATCAGGAAAACCTCGATAAATATTTCACTGCTAATCCAACTGTAGAGCCCGTGGCTGTAGACCCGGTAACTGATCCTGAATTTTTTGGTCCGTTGGTGAATTTCATTTTCCCATTATTGATGTTCGGCTTGCTATTTGTGCTGATGATGAGAAAAATGGGAGGTGGCTCTGGCGGCGGAGGCGGTGGCGGAGGTATTTTCAATATTGGCAAATCAAAAGCACAGTTGTTCGACAAAGGAACCAATGTAAATATCACTTTTACGGATGTTGCAGGTTTGGATGAAGCAAAGCAAGAAGTAATGGAGATTGTTGATTTCCTGAAGAATCCCAAAAAATATACAAACCTGGGTGGAAAGATTCCAAAAGGAGCCCTGTTAATTGGTCCTCCAGGTACAGGTAAAACTTTATTGGCAAAAGCCATGGCAGGTGAGGCGCAGGTTCCATTTTTCTCCTTGTCTGGTTCTGATTTTGTTGAAATGTTCGTAGGTGTGGGAGCAAGTAGGGTTCGTGATTTATTCAAACAAGCCCGGGAGAAAGCCCCATGTATCATCTTTATCGACGAGATTGATGCTATTGGTCGCGCTCGTGGTAAGAATATGATGATGAGCAATGATGAACGTGAAAACACCCTCAATCAATTGTTGGTTGAAATGGATGGCTTTGGTGGCGACAGCGGAATTATCATTCTTGCAGCAACCAATAGGCCTGATGTATTGGATAGCGCATTGCTTCGTCCTGGTAGATTTGATCGTCAGATCAGCATTGATGAACCTGATATGAAAGGCAGGGAAGCAATCTTCAAAGTACATCTTCAACCTATTAAGTCTTCTGAAAAATTAGATATCCCTAAACTGGCTGAACTTACTCCAGGTTTCGCTGGGGCTGATATTGCAAACGTATGTAACGAAGCAGCATTGATTGCAGCAAGGAAAGGCAAGGAGCAAGTAGAGATGGACGATTTTCAGGATGCGATTGATCGTGTGGTTGGTGGCCTTGAGAAAAAAAATAAGATCATCCTCCCAGAAGAGAAAAAAATAATTGCATATCATGAGGCAGGACATGCCGTTTGCGGTTGGTTCCTCGAACATGCATTTCCTCTGCTGAAGGTTACCATTGTGCCAAGAGGCGTAGCTGCTTTAGGGTATGCCCAATATACTCCAAAAGAGCAATACCTGTATAATACTGATCAATTGATTGATCGTTTGTGTATGACATTAGGAGGTCGTGCAAGTGAAGAGATCTTCTTCGGAAAAATTTCTACAGGTGCCCAAAGCGATTTGCAAAGTATCACGAAACTCTCATATGCTATGGTTACTGTTTATGGAATGAATGAGAAAGTGGGCAACATTAGCTTCTATGATCCTCAGCAAGAAGGAATGTTTACCAAACCATATAGCGAGGAAACCGGCAAACTGATTGATGAAGAAGTACGATTGCTCGTTGAAAGGGCTTATAAACGTACCATTGAGCTTCTTACAGAACGTAAAGCTGAAGTAGAAAAGATCGCATTGGCTTTGTTGGATAAAGAGGTTTTGCACAAGCAGGATGTAGAAGATTTGATAGGCAAAAGACCATTTGTTGAAAAAAAGGTCTTTACTGATGACGTAATTGTTGAAACAACGCCTGAAGTCGTACCAGAAAAAAATGAAACCCCTGCTGAGGAATCACAGGAAACATCTGAAGAACCTAAAACAGAACAATAGTGGAAGTTTCTTCTTCAAAGGAAAGCATATTGAAAAATATAAGGAAGGCTTTGACACAACCCGTGTCACAGCCTTTTCCACATCTGGATAAATCTGAATTTTCTTTTGAAAAACCTTCAGATGATCTGGCTATTTTGTTTGCAGAAAAATTCACATCGCTGTTGGGTAAGTTTTCTTTTTGCGAAAATGAAGAAGACTTGGTAAATCAAATCAGAACACTTGCCATTGACAGAAATTGGAATGAGGTATATTGTATTGATGAGAATATTAAGCAAGCATTCTCATCGTTTGGATTTGATGGATTCTCCCAAAAAGACTTGGCTGCATCTGATGTATCAATCACCAGGTGTGAACTGCTTGTTGCAAGAACAGGATCCATGGTTTTGAGTAGTACCATTTCTTCAGGAAGAACCACCAGCGTATATGCTCCTGTGCATATTTGTATTGCAAAGGCCAGTCAACTTGTTTATGACGTAAAAGATGCACTTGAATTCATGCAAAGCAAATATGGAGAGCAATTACCATCACAAATTTCGTTTGCAACAGGCCCTAGTCGCACTGCTGATATCGAAAAAACACTGGTGGTAGGTGTACATGGACCAAAAGAAGTATATTGCTTTTTGCTCGATGCCTAAATTGCCCGGGCGATACTTTGAATAAATAAATCATGCAGATCCCGACAGGAAAAAAAATCTATTTTCTTTCTGACTTCCATTTGGGAGTACCTAACCATGTGCAAAGTCTGCAAAGGGAAAAAAAAATTGTACAATTTCTTCATCAGATTTCTGCCGATGCCGCAGAGATTCATATTGTAGGGGATCTTTTTGATTTTTGGTTTGAATACAGAACAGTTGTTCCTAAAGGCTATGTGCGCATCTTGGGTAAGATGGCTGAACTTTCTGACAAAGGGATCGCATTGCATTTTTATGTAGGGAATCATGATATGTGGATGTCTGGATATTTTGAAAAAGAATTGAATATCCCTGTATATCACGAACCTGTGACATTTGAATATAATGGTAAGAAGATCTATGTAGGACATGGGGATGGACTAGGCCCCGGAGACCATGGCTATAAATTCATCAAAAAAATCTTCAGAAACCCGGTTTGTAAATTTCTGTTTGGATTGATTCCTCCATTTTTTGGTGTTGGGTTGGCCAACTATTTCAGCAAAAAAAGCAGACTGGCAACTGGCAAAAACGATGAAGTGTTTTTAGGAGAAGAAAAGGAATGGTTGGTTAGTTATTGCAGACACGTACTTAAAACCATGCATGTTGATTATTTTGTTTTTGGTCATCGCCATCTTCCTATTGATTTTCAACTCAATCAATTCAGTAAATATATCAATCTGGGAGATTGGATCAAGTATGATACCTACGCCGTATTTGATGGAGAAGACCTTCAACTCAAAAAATATGGAAATGCGTAAATGGATTTCCATTCTATTCATTCTATCTTTCATGCATGTTGAGGCGCAGGATTCTCTCCATGTAAATGCAGGTAAAAAGATATATGGGACCTTCATTTATTTTTCTCCGGATGGATTGGGAAATTTGTTTGTAGTAACCAAATCCGGGCAATTGCGAAAATACAATGCCAATATGGATTCAGTTGGATCCTACAACGAGTTGAAACAGTTGGGTCGTTTACATTCTATTGCATCATTCAATGCATTAAAAACGGGTGTTTTTTTTAGTCAGTACAAAACGATATTGGTACTTGACAGATTTTTGAGGGAAGTAAATAGAATTGATCTTCGTAAAACCCAATTGTATCAGGTAAATGCCGTGGGGCAAAGTTTTGATAATAAATGGTGGGTTTTTGATGAGCAAGACGCAAAGTTGAAAAAGATTGGCGACAATGGGAGGGCAGAAATGGAAACTGCCGATCTCAGGTTGTTGACAGGTGAAAATATTTCGCCCACTTCGATCTACGATCAGCAAAGAAATGTTTTTGTATATGATCCTGTGAAAGGCTTGTTTATATTTGACCAGTTGGGCGCATTTAAAAAGAAACTAGCCCTCATAGGCTGGAATGATCTTCAACCATTTGGAACAGGTGTAATTGGTGTGAAAGCTGGCAAGATGTTGGTATATGCCAATGAAATGTTTGATGCACAGGAATACATGTTGCCCATTGAACTGAATGGTGCATTGAAGCTTGGTTTTACAAATGAAGGATGTTATGCCTTATACAAGGATTGTATTGTTAAGTACACATGGGCTCTGAAATAAAATAGTATGAAAATGCAAGACATCATGCATGAAATCATTTTTAATAATAGGGTAAGCGATTATTTGATCGTTATTGGCATTTTATTGTTGGTGTATATTTTGAAAAAAAGGGCCAGTAAAAACATTACCCTGCTTGTCTTTTTTGTTTTTCGAAAAATGGGAAGAAAAATCAATGAGAAAGAATTTTTCGAATTGGTTTTGGAACCGATTGAAAATTTTATCGTTTTTCTTACAGCATACCTGGCATTTGACAATCTTGTGTTTCCACAGGAAATGAAATTCAAGATTCATAAATTAAGTTTTCAGAAATTTTTAGAAAGTGCTGCAGATTTAATCGTGATACTTCTATTCTTCAGAATGTTGCTACGTGTGATAGATTACATTTCGATTGTAATGGAAAAGAAAGCAAGGCAAACCGAAGAGCAATCAGATGATCAGTTGGTAATATTTTTCAGGGATTTCCTCAAAGCCATTATCATCATTATATGTGTGCTTGTATTAATCAGATTTGTTTTTCATCAGGATATTACAAAGCTGTTGGCTGGTTTGAGTATTGCAGGTGCTGCCATCGCATTGGCTGCCAAAGAAAGTATTGAAAATCTCATTGCTTCTTTCATCATATTTTTTGATAAACCATTTTCCGTAGGTGATTTCCTAAAAGTAAATGCAGTTCGTGGGAATGTTGAAAAAATTGGTTTGCGTAGCACACGCATCAGAACCATCGACAGGACATATGCAACAATTCCAAATAAACAGATGGTGGATGCCATAGTTGATAATCTTTCACTTCGAAATAGCTGGCGTGTGGAAATGAAATTGCATCTAGAATTAAAAGCCAGTTCAGAAATGATAAAAAATTTTGTTTCTCAATTGGTTGCCAATCTTGATTCATTTGAGTTAACCGAAAAAACAGTCATTTTATCTGATATTCATTCTGATGCATATATAGTGCATGTGGAATATTATACAACCATGCTAACGTTTGCTGATTACAATAAGGTAAAGCAAAGTATTAATTTTATGATTGTAAAAACCATGGAGAACAATGAACTTTCCATGGCAGGTAAAGACAAACTTATTTCGATGCGTTGATTATTGTAATTCCGCTTTTAATTCAACAAGCATTTGCCTGATTTTACCAAGGGTTTCTATTGCTTCAAAATTGGAAAATGCATTTTTCCCTTTTTTGAGATATGATTTAGCACCTTTGATGGTGTACTTTTTCTCTCGCAGTAAAAAATAAATAAGCTTTAGATTTTTGATGTCTTCCGGTCTGAACAAGCGATCTCCTTTTCTGTTTTTTCTGGGTTTTAAAATATCAAATTCTTTTTCCCAAAACCTAACCAAAGAGATATTTACTTTGAACATCTGTGCAACTTCACTGATGGGATAGTAAAGTTTTTCTTTTAGTACTTCCTCACTTGGAATTCCATTCAGAATTTCGTGAACTTGGTTGTTGGATACTCCTATCTTGGTATTTCTTTTTTTCGGTTCATTTTCTTTAACAACTATGAAAGGCTCCTCGAAGTCTATGGTTTGTGGTTCAGGTTCTACAATAGAAGTTTCCACTGGTTTTTCTTCCGCAACCACCACAGGGGGAGGCACCAATTTATATTTCTTAGGCTTAGGAGGGTCAACCTTTTTCGGCTCCCTGGCCGGTTCTTCTCCAAAAAGATTCAATTGCACGAGCATGTCACGAAATTACCCAATCAAGATGTGAGTCTGAAACAGAGTTATTCACAGTTTTTAGTCAAAAGACTGATTCTTTGAAGCTGCAATCTTCAGAATCTGTTGATATTGTTCAGCGCTGAGGTCATTGTAGAAGAAGTAGATAGGGTCCAGATGACGGCCTGCCTTTAACACTTCATAATGCACATGTGGCCCTGTTGATTTTCCTGTATTCCCAACATATCCAATAACTTCTCCACGTTTTACAGTTTGTCCAGCTCTTACTTTTACCCTAACCATATGGCCATATAAAGTGCTGTATTGATATCCATGGGCAATGACCACATGGTTTCCATACCCATTTCCTAAGTTGCCTGCAGTTCTAACTATGCCATCAGCTGTTGCATAGATGGGAGTTCCAATGGGGGCTGTAAAATCAAGACCTGCATGGAATTTTACAGTTTTGTATATCGGGTCGATCCTGTAACTGAAACCAGAAGATAGCCTGTTCAAATCTTTGTTACTGATGGGTTGGATGGCTGGGGTGCTTGCAAGTAATTTTTCTTTGTTTCGAACCATACCCTCTATTTCCTTGTAAGAAACTTCCTGATGTACAACTCTGTTATACAACGTGGTTAGGGTTTTCATCAGTCCGTCTGCCAATTCCTGGTTATCCATTTTGGCAAGTATCTGTGCCTGTCGTTTTGTTTCTAAATGTTTTGCCCTGGCACTATCTGGAATGGGTGTGGCTTCGAAAATAGATCGATATACATCGTTGTCTCGCTTTTCCAATTGCTTAAGTCTATCATCCAAATCAGCAACCTGGTCGCCATATACCTTGTTTTGATCTTGCAATCTTTCAACCTGGAGGCGCAATATTTTCTCTTTGGGGGAGTCTAGAAACCGGAATGCAATGGCCACAATAATAAGCCCAGTAACAATGGCCGCAGAAATGAAAGCCAGTATGCGCAACAATGTAACCCTCAATGGGATAACCTGCTTTTCATACCGTAGGGTATTCGTATTATAAAAATACCTTATATTCTTCATGCGTGTCTTTGTTCAGTCCTGAGAGATAACATCTTATAAATAATGTATTTTTGCTACCTCAGTAGGAGTACAAATATAATTGATTGGTCCTACATGACTCACTTAAAAAAGCAGGAAATGACATCAGCTGAGATCAGAAGTAAATTTTTGACGTTTTTCGAAAGCAAAGGACATACCATTGTTTCTTCAGCACCTATTGTATTGAAAGATGATCCAACGCTTTTGTTCACGAATGCAGGTATGAACCAATTCAAGGATTATTTTCTTGGTAACAAACCCGCTCCTTTTAAAAGAGCCGTTGATACCCAAAAATGTCTTCGTGTAAGTGGAAAGCACAATGATTTGGAAGAAGTGGGTGTTGATACATATCACCATACCATGTTTGAAATGCTGGGTAACTGGAGCTTTGGTGATTATTTCAAGGAAGAAGCTGTTCGTTGGAGCTGGGAACTGCTCACTGAAGTGTATAAAATTCCAAAAGACAGGCTGTATGCTTCTGTATTTGGCGGCGATGAGAAGGAGAATCTTCCAAAGTCAACCATCGCATTGAAAGTTTGGCAGGAGTTGCTTCCTGAAGACCATATTGTCTATGGAAGTAAAAAAGATAATTTCTGGGAAATGGGTGATACGGGTCCATGTGGCCCCTGCAGTGAGATTCATGTGGATTGCAGACCGGATGAAGAGCGGGCAGAAGTGCCAGGTCATCTGCTAGTGAATAAAGATCATCCGCAGGTAATTGAAATATGGAACAATGTATTCATGCAGTTTAATAGGCTGAAAGATGGCAGCTTGCAACCACTTGCGGCTACACATGTGGATACAGGTATGGGTCTCGAAAGGCTTGTAAGGGTGATGCAGGGAAAATCTTCCAACTACGACACGGATATTTTTTCCGGTTCCATTCAACAGACAGAAAAAATTTCAGGGAAAAAATACACTTCCACTGATTCCAAGCAGGACGTGGCTTTCAGGGTATTGGCAGATCATATCAGGGCCATTGCTTTTACGATTGCAGACGGACAACTTCCTTCCAATACTGGCGCGGGTTATGTAATTCGCAGGATTCTGAGAAGGGCTGTGCGCTATTATTATTCCTATCTGGATGTGAAAGAACCCATGCTCCATTTGCTGATGCCCGGCTTGGCTGAGCAGTTCAAGGAAGTGTTTCCAGAATTGAATGCACAACTTTCTTTTGTGAGCAAGGTGGTGAAGGAAGAAGAGGAAACATTCCTTAGAACCTTGGGCAAAGGGTTGAAGAAGATTGATGATATCATGTCGGCCTCAAAATCTACCGGCACCATTGATGGCGCTGCTGCTTTTGAATTGTATGATACCTATGGGTTTCCAATTGATTTGACACGATTGATCTCCCATGAAAATGGATTGGAAGTGGATGAGAAAGGGTTCGAAAAGGAAATGCAGGTTCAAAAAGACAGGAGTCGCGCTGCCACTGCAACCGATGTAGATGATTGGGTGGATGTTGGCATTGCAGCACATACCGGGAAGCCTTTTGTGGGCTATGATGCGTTTTCGTGTGATTCTCAACTACTTCGTTACAGAAAAGTTTCAGCAAAGGGACAAACATCTTATCAGGTGGTGTTAGACAAGACTCCTTTTTATGCAGAGAGTGGGGGGCAGGTTGGAGATACAGGGGTGATCATCATGAATGGCGTGGAGATTCCTGTTTTAAATACCAAAAAAGAAAATGACCTCATTGTTCATACCGTTGCTTCATTACCTGAAAATATCGCATCAGCCGTAGAAGCAAAAATAGATGTCTCCAGAAGAAAAGAAATTACGTTGCATCATACAGTGACACATTTGTTGCATGCAGCATTGAGAACTGTTTTAGGAACACATGTTGCGCAAAAGGGTTCGTTGGTCAATGAAAAAGGAATGCGTTTCGATTTCTCGCATTTTGCAAAAGTGACGGATGATGAAATGGCATCTGTAACAGCCCTGGTTAATCAAAAAATCAGGGAAAACATCCCCGTTGTTATCAAGGAAATGCCGAAGGAAGAAGCCATGAAACTCGGTGCCATGGCGCTCTTTGGAGAAAAATATGGAGATTCCGTGCGTGTGGTAACCATCGACCCTTCGTATTCTATTGAACTTTGTGGAGGTACCCATGTGGCAAATACAGGCGAACTCGGACATTGCATCATCACATCCGAATCAGGTGTGGCTGCAGGTGTTAGAAGGATGGAGGCTGTTGTTGGTGCTGCGGCTGATCAACAGGTTGTGGCTGATCAAACTTTGTTGAAAGATATTCATCAGGCACTTAAAAATCCACGTGATGTTGTTAGGTCTGTAGAACAGCATCTTGAAGAATTATCTTCTTTAAGAAAGCAGGTTGAGTCGATGGAATCCAAGCTGGTCAATTATCTACAACAGGAAATGGGTGGCAAGATTGAACATATTCAAGGAGTTGAATTTATTGGTACCCAGGTAGATATTTCATCATCAGATGGTTTGAAAAAATTATGCAATGAATTGCGTTCTGCCGGAAACCGTGTTGTTGTGTTGGGTGCAGTGATTGGTGGAAAGCCCTCACTGGCCGTAGGGGTGTCTGACGACCTGGTAACAGGCAAAGGATACGATGCCATTGCTTTTATCAAAAATCATGCAGCATCTCATATCAAAGGTGGGGGCGGGGGACAAAAAGGATTGGCAACAGCAGGCGGACAGGAAGCAGGTGGATTAAAGGCCGCCATGGATGCTGTAAAGAATGCCATTGCCTAAAACCGCTCATCCATTTTAACAGTTTTAACAATATTGGATTTGATTGAATTGCATAGTTTGCACAGGTAAAATTAAAAGCTATGTTGAACAAATCAATCTATCTATTTGCATTGCCTTTTGCTGTGTTGACGCATGGCGCAGTATCTGCACAGGAAATCAAAAAAGAGAAAAAGGAGATCATCATTCACGAAGGAACTGATTCCACCAAAAAGATGGTGATTGTGGTTAATGGCGACAAAGTGATGGTCAATGGGAAAGAAGTTACAGGTGATGAGAAGAGTAATTTCATCATCAAAAAAAGCAAATCTTCTGATGGGAAGAAGGTGAATGTAGAAGTTACAACGACAGACACTGTCAACTCCAAAACCTTTATTACAATCGATGGGAAAACCATCATAACAGATGGCAATGAAGCACCATCCAATAAGCCTAAGAACATCAAGATCCATCGCAAGATCTTTAAAGATGGGAAAGTGATAGAAGATTCGGAAGGCTCAGATGAATTGATGGGGGATGGACTTTCAAAGGAATTCGAGATGATTTTCGATAATAAAATGGGGGAAACTTTTTCATCTAAACCAGGAGCTCAACTGGGTGTGCTTACTGGTCCAAATGATAAAGGTGCAGAAATAAAAGAAGTGAAAGAAGGAACAGTTGCGCAGAAAGCAGGATTGCTGGAAGGTGATATCATTACTTCCGTGAATGGACAAAAAATTGATGGTCCTGAACAATTGGTGAGTGTGATTAAATCAAAGAAACCTGGTGATGAAGTCTCCATTGGTTATTTGAGGGCTGAAAAAGCTGCTTCCATGAAAATTAAACTCGGTGAAGGCCCATCTGTTTCCATTGCAAAAGCATTTGGATTACCACTGGAGAATGGAGATCCAAGAATTTTTGATAGGATGATTCCTCAGGAAGGATTTCCAAGGACATTTAATTTTCAAAACCCCAAAGCACCGAGACCTAAACTAGGGTTGGAAATTCAAGATACTGAGGATGGTAAAGGTGTGAAAGTTTTGAATGTATTGCCAGAATTGCCAGCTTCAAAAAGTGGGTTAAAAAAGGATGATGTCATTATATCAATCAATGATGAAAAGATGTCAGATGTTGATGTTGCGAGAAAGTCATTACGCGAAGTGAATGGCTCTGCCAAACTCAAGGTTAGAAGAGGAAGCCAAATGCTTGACATTGAACTGAAACTGCCTAAACCTTTGAAGAAAGCCTCGCTTTAAGATTATTAGGATATAAAAATGAAAACCCTGGTCTTTTTACCGGGGTTTTTTCATCCCTGAAATCCATTTACTTTGGGTAATTTGCGCCAAAATACGTGTATAGATGTCGCCAGACCTGATGAACAAGTATGAAACAGTGATAGGATTGGAAGTCCATGTCCAATTGCAAACCCAGAGCAAACTTTTTGCCGGGGATGCCAATGCATTTGGGGATGATCCAAATACACATGTGAGTCCCATTACCCTTGGTCATCCTGGCACCCTTCCCAAAATGAATGAGCGTGCCATTGAATATGCCATCCGCATGGGCATTGTTTGTCATTGCAACATTGCCCGTTACAATTATTTCGCCCGTAAAAATTATTTCTATCCCGATCTTCCTAAAGGGTATCAGATTTCGCAGCATACCACGCCCATTTGCGAGGGAGGATATGTTCATATCAAAACTTCCACAGGAGAAAAAAACGTTGAGCTGACCAGAATCCATTTGGAAGAGGATGCAGGTAAAAGTATTCATGATCAGCATGATCAATTGACCCTGTTGGATTATAACCGTGCAGGTGTTCCATTGATTGAAATTGTTACGGAACCAGTGATTCATTCTGCTGAAGAAGCAGCAGCATATGTGACTGAGATTAGAAAAATAGTAAGATGGATTGGTATCTGCGATGGCAACATGGAGGAAGGAAGCTTGCGCTGTGATGCCAACATTTCTATTCGTCCTGCCGGCAGTAAGACCCTGGGCACCAGAGTGGAAGTAAAAAATCTGAACTCCATCAAACATGTCAAACATGCCATTGAAATTGAAGTGGAGCGTTTGATTGGCATCACAGAACGTGGTGGAAAAATTATACAAGAGACAAGAAGTTATGATGCCGATAACAATACAACGTTCGCCATCAGAACAAAAGAGGATGCCGAAGATTACAGGTATTTTCCAGAACCGGATTTAGCTCCGTTTCATTTTACGGAAGCTTTTATTGAAGAGATTAAAGCTGCATTGCCTTCTCTCCCTGAAGAGCGAGTAAGAAATTATATCACTTCATTCGGATTGACAGAATATGATGCACATCAACTTACAGAGGACAAGCATTTAAGTGATTTGTTTGAACAGATTGCTGAAGGCACATCCCACAAAAAACATCTTGCCAACTTTCTGTTGGGTCCGGTGAAATCATACTTGAATCAAGCATCACAAACATGGGAAGACCTACACATCAGTCATGCTTCATGGCATGGTTTGTTGGATTTGGTTGCATCTGGAAAAATTAGCTTTTCTGCAGCTGCACAAAAGCTGTTACCTGAAATGCTAAAAAATGCAGATCTCGACCCATTGGTACTCGCCAAAGAGCAGGATTTAATCCAGGATGCAGGACAAGATGAAATAAAGACTTGGGTTGAACAGGTTTTGGCAGATATGCCAGACAAAGTGGTAGAGTACCAAAAGGGAAAGAAGGGGTTGATAGGATTGTTTGTCGGTGAGATTAAAAAAGTATCCAAGGGGAAGGCTGACCCACGCATTGCAACTGAAATGCTTACCTTATATTTAAACAGAAAATAAAAATCACATGATAAAAAAAATGATGCTTGCTGCATGCTCGGCCATGTTGTTGATTTCGTGCACAACCAAAGAAAAAAAAGTGCATGTTGAATTGAAGATCAAAGGGAATACTGAAAAGCAATTCTTATATCTTGATCAGTTGGAAATTGATGCAGTTTCTCCCATAGTGTTGGATTCCATTGAATTAAAAACTGGTGACAATGATGTGAAATTAAAAGGGGCTGCAAAAGATCCGGAAGCGATATACAGGCTCCGTTTTAGCAGTAAGAATAATTATTTTCTCCTCATTCCAGATGAAGATGAAATACTGGTTGAAGTTGATCATAGTAAACTGAATGATTATGCTGTTAGCTCTAATGGGAGCAAGGATTTAAAAGATTTATTCACAGGGTTTAACCAAAAGTTGGAGGATTTGGATTCTCTCCGAAATAAAATAGAAGCAAAAGGGCAGGTGATGGACAGTGCTCGTGTTGTCTTGGAGCAGGATTTTGCAAAAGCAGCAGAGGCAACCGGAACTTTTTTGTTAGACAAAGCATCCACGACCAGTACACCAGCTGTTGCTTTATATGCTTTGGCAATCAGCAAGAATAATGTGCAGGCAGATAAATTCAATCCAGTACTTGATGCACTTGTAAAGCGTTTCCCAGAAGCAAAGCGAATCAAAAAGTTTGCAGACGATTTGAAAAAGGCTGCCGCAGCTCCTGCAGCTGAAGGTGGAGATCTTATCGGTCAAGAGGCTCCTGAAATCAATCTCCCAACTCCCGAGGGCAAAATGATTTCATTGAAGTCACTTCGTGGTAAGTATGTTTTGGTTGATTTTTGGGCCAGCTGGTGTAAGCCTTGTAGAATGGAAAACCCCAATGTGGTTGCTGCTTACCAACAATTCAAGGATAAGAATTTTGTCATCTTAGGCGTTTCTTTAGATAAGGATAAGGCAGATTGGGTGAAAGCCATCAAAGATGATAACCTCAGCTGGATGCATGTGAGCGATCTTAAGTATTGGGATAGTGAAGTGGTGCCTGCCTATCGTATCGAAGGCATTCCGTTCAATGTATTGGTTGATCCAAATGGAAAAATCATCGCAAAGGAACTGCGTGGAGAGGCACTTGCCGCAAAACTTGCAGAAGTACTCAAATAATCATACTTAAATGAATCGTGTTAAGCCTGGCTTATGCCGGGCTTTTTTTTGCTCAATGCCAACAAGAGAACAGGGAGCAATACTAGGTTCGTGACTGTAGCCACCAGCAGTGTGAATGAAGTCAGCCATCCGAGTGCCTGCGTACTTCCAAATCCACTGATTACAAAAATGACAAAGCCTGCAATCAGCACCAGTGAAGTGTACACAATGCTGATCCCAGTCTCACGAATGGTTTTTGTAACTGTCAGAGTAACATCTCCATCAGCATGTGGTAGTTCTTGTTTATAGTTGACCAGGAATCT
>CANFHO010000017.1 GCA_947447005.1 Chitinophagaceae bacterium | reverse complement strand
CAGGCAAGATGCAGTTTTGAATTCAAGTCTTAATTTGCAAATGAATGGCTATATCGGGGATAGTATTCTTTTGGCTGCTGCTATTTCAGATAACAATATTCCAATACAACCTGATGGGAATACTCAAAATTTAAAAGAGTTTGATCAGGTATTTCTCAAGTTTTCAAAAGATCAATGGAAGCTATCCTTGGGTGATCTTGATATAAGACAAGCCAATTCGAGCTATCTTAATTTTTATAAACGTCTTCAAGGAGTCTCTTTTGAAAATATATCAACTTTGTCAAAAAGTGCATCAAATGCTATCATGGCGAGTGGTGCAGTAGCCAAAGGGAAATTTACCAGAAATGTATTTCAAGGTGTGGAAGGCAACCAGGGACCATATCGATTGAAAGGAGCAAACCAGGAAATGTTTTTCATCGTTTTGGCTGGTAGTGAACGAATTTATATAGACGGGGTTCAACAACAAAGAGGGGAAGATCAAGATTATGTCATAAATTATAATACAGCAGAAGTAACATTTACATCCAAACAAATGATCACAAAAGATAAAAGAATTCAGATTGAATTTGAATATGCGGATAGGAATTATCTCAATTCTCAATTTTTATTGACTGATGAATTTACTTTGAATAAAAATTTTAAACTTCGCTTTGGTTTTTTTGATAATACAGACGCCAAAAATTCACCTATAGGCCAAACGCTAAACGCTGAACAAAAGAATTTTCTGGCGGGGGTAGGGGATAATCTAAATGGAAAATATTACAGCTCAGCTACGCCAGATGATTATTCACTTGGGAAATTATTATATAAAAAAATGGATTCATTGTATGCCCCAGGTAAACATGATACCATATATGTCCATGTTTCAAAGCCAGAAAATAATCTGTATTCACTTTCATTTATTGATCTTGGAGATACCAAAGGTAATTATGTACAAGACCTTGAAAATAACTCCAATGGTAAAGTTTATAAATGGATCTCTCCAGATCCATTAACTGGCAAAATGAGAGGTAGGTTTGAGCCTATCATTTTATTAGCGGCACCCAAGGCCCAAAAGATGATTTCATTAGGCAGTACCTGGAATCTATCATATCATACCTTGGTTGATGCAGATATTGCTTTCAGTAAATATGATTTAAACAGGTTGTCTGCAAAAGATAAGTCAAATGACGATGGCGTTGCATTTAAGACAAGTATTAAAAATGAACACGACTTTTTCCATAAGAAATATAAATTTTTCACAGATGCTTCATATGATTATGCCTCTCTCAATTTTAAGCCTATTGAACGATTGAGGGATGTCGAATTTTATCGCGATTGGGGTTTGGATCTACAAGTAACGCCAGCGGAAGAAAAAATACTTCAAACCAAATTAAGTATAAATGATACACGTGATCAACAATTGAAATATTCATTTGAAAATTTCACTCGTACCAATGAAATAAATTCAAACAAGAATGCCATCGTATATCACTTTTCCAATCAATCATGGAGAATGGATCATCAGTTTGATATTCGCCATTTCAATGGTACAAACCGATCTGGAATTTTTGTTCGTCCTACTTTTGACATTGCAAAGAAATTTGTTCAGCTTAAAAATTATGAATTAGGCCTGCGTTTTCATCAGGAAAAAAATGAATCTCATTGGCTATTAACTGATAGCCTCTACGCTGGCAGTTTCTTTTTCAATACATTAGAGGCCTATACAAGGTCTGATCAACGTGAATTAAATAAATGGGGACTAAAATATTATACAAGAACAGATCAATTGCCAATTGGTAAACAGTTCTTAAAGGGAGATCAAAGCCATAATGTAAATATAGATTTACAACTCTTGGAAAGTGATCATCATCAATTTAAACTGAATACTACATGGAGAATGTTGAATATGGCTTCTCTGCAAAACTCCCAACCTAAAAAATCAAATATGCTATTGGGTAGAGCACAGTATTTAATGGATGTTTGGAGAAATGCAATTACTGGTGATGTTTTATATGAAGTTGGTTCCGGGCAAGAACCTCGCAGAGATTTTGCATATATAGAAGTACCTGCCGGACAAGGAGAATATACATGGATCGATTATAATAGTGATGGAATCCAGCAGTTAACCGAATTTGAAATTGCAAAATTCAAAGACCAAGCCAAGTATTTTCGAATTAGTACACCCACTTCTGAATTTATTCGAGCTGATTATGTACAAAATAATTTTGATGTTGTATTAGATCCAGCTAAAGCATTAAAGTTGGAAAGTAATGCATTCACAACATTCTTAAAACGTCTTTATATTCAAACTTCAATGCAATTATCAGAAAAAAGAATTGCAGGTGAAAGGAGATTGTTATTACCCATAAATAATGTTTTTTCAGATACAACAGTCATTGCCTATGATGAGTTGATAAGCAATACCCTTTCATTTAATAAAGCCAGTCAAGTTTGGGGTATTGATATTAACACCTTTCAAACAAGCAATCGAGCATTTTTATCTTATGGCTATGAATCGAGAAAAAATAATCTTCTTTCAATCAGACTCCATGCATATTTCATTCGTGTTTTTACAGCAGATCTAATTTATAAACATGGTAATAATGATTTGCAAGCATCTAAATTTAGCAATCGAAATTATGCGATTGAATATTCTTCCTTTGAACCTAGATTGACTTTTGTAAAAGGCACAAATTTGAGATTAGTAGGAGGTTTGAAGTTTGACCAAAAAACAAATGTATCTAATGAGAAAATGCAGGCAAAGGCTTTTATTATGGAAGCAAAGTATAATATTATTGCCAATACTTCGATCTCCTCAAAGCTTACACTCAATACAATCAAATACAATGCTGTCACCAATAGCCTTCTTTCATATATCATGTTGGATGGATTGATGCCAGGCAAGAATGTTTTATGGACCTTGGATTTAACCAAAAGGCTTAGTCGTTTTCTTGAAATGAGTCTTCAGTATGAAGGAAGAAAAGCAGGAACTTCAGGAATGGTTAATATAGGCCGAGCTCAAATAAGAGCTATTCTATAAAAAAAAGCGCAGGCTTAATAAGGCCTGCGCTTTATAATAATATCAAAACTTATTTATTTTAAAATAGCAACACCCTCGCCAATTTTGAAACCATTTTGATAAACAATAATAGAATAACTTCCTTTTGTGATTTTGTCAGCTTGTCTCAAATCAAAACTAATGGGTTTTAATTGACCTTGTGTGTATTCAGATTCAATTTTAGCTGTAAAATCGATAGCTCCATCTTGTCTGGTATTTATTGATCCTGATCCAAGTGCATCTTCCTTGATTACTTTTCCTGCAGGATCCTTTGCAATAATGTATAACAGTTTTGTTCCAGTTACAGCGATTCTGTTTTCATCCAGATTAAATGATATGCGAAACTTGTCTGCTCTTTTGGCCCTGCTCGTTGCTTTTTCTTTACCACTTCCTGTTTCATTGATGGCAATGATTTGGAAATTCGAAGCATGAAGTGTAGAACCCACATCTACCTTACCTTCAGCATCCTTTTTGGCAGTTTCGGTATTGGTTAGATTTTTCTGAAGATTCTGTTTGTCTGTAGTCAAATTTGCTTTATCTACAGTTAATTGTTGGTTTTCTGCTTGCAAACGCTCAATTTCTTTTACATAATCATTGATTCTGGTATTCAACTCAGAAACCAATGATTTGGCTTCAGCAAGATCTTTTGAGGTAGCATTTTGTTTTCCTACAAGTGATTTAAACTTGCTCTTTAACACCTGTAATTCACTATTCTTTGTTTTAACAAGACTATCCAAACCTGCATTGGCCAATGTCATGTCATTTAATTTAGTCATTGCATCATCATATTCTTTCTGAACTGCATTTTTGGTTGAATCCAGTGTTGAATATTGTGCATCCTTTTCAATGATTATGGTGTTTGTTTTATTCTTGGCATAAAAAATATAAATCCAAGAAGCAATAAGTGCTATGAGAAGGATAATGATGTAGGTGTTTTTATTGTCTTTTTGAGGTTCATTTGTAAAACCGCCTGAAGAGGGATACTCGTTGCTCATGTTTGTAGATTTGTTTGTGGTTATTCGATTACGATATGATATTTTTGGGTATCAATACAAAGGAAAAGATTTTTTTAACGATTGCTTGAATTAGAAATGTTAAATTAAGATATTGGTATGTAAAATCAAGATTTTTTTCATTCCTGATAATAAAATTTATAATATGGAGCTTGATCAAATTTGGAGTGATTGGAAAAAAGGGGTCTTTAAGCCAATTTATTGGCTGGAAGGTGAGGAACCTTATTATATAGACAAGCTTACTGATTATGCAGAAAAAAATATACTTACTGAAGAGCAATCGTCTTTTAATTTGACCATATTCTACGGACGTGATTCAAAATCTGAAGATGTTATAAATGCTTGCAGAAGGTACCCCATGTTTTCTGATCGTCAGGTTGTAATTCTAAAAGAGGCTCAACACATGCGCGATCTTGAAAAATTGGAGTCTTATATGGATCATCCATTGGCTTCAACTGTTTTTGTTGTAGCGCATAAGGAAAAGAAAGTTGATGGTAGAAAGGCATTTGGTAAAATGCTTCAAAAGAAAACGATTTTATTTTCAACAAAAAAACTATACGATAATGAAATACCTGACTGGGCAGGGTCGATGATCAAATCTAAAGGATTGGACATTCAACCCAAAGCCCTGCATATTCTTGTAGAGCATATAGGTAATGATCTCCAAAGAATTGAGAATGAAATTGAAAAGCTTTCTATTAATCTTCAGGGAAGAAAAAAAATAAGTGAAGATGATATTGAAAATTTTGTAGGAGTTAGCAAGGAGTTTAACATTTTCGAATTACAGGCTGCAATGGTCAACAAGGATCTTGCTAAAGCATTAAACATCATTAATTATTTTGCATCAAATCCAAAAATTGCACCCATACAGTTGGTTTTACCAACATTGTATGCATTTTACAGCAAATTGTACATTGCTGCTGCTTCTTCTTCTCGCGATGAATATACCATAGGAAATTTAATTGGACTGAAAGGGTTTGTTGCCAAATCATATGTACAAGCACTTCAATACTATAGTCTTGATGATGTTGAAACAGCGTTGATGCTTCTACATCATTATAATCTTAAAAGTGTTGGTATTGGAAAGACAAATGTACCGGATGCACAGTTGATCCAGGAGTTGGTGGCCAAAATTATTCTGCGCTCTTAAGGGTTGCTAATAATTCCTTGATTTTGTTTCTATCGTTAGCCAATTGTTCTTTCAAGGCATCCAAACTAGGAAATTTCATTTCTTTTCGGATAAATGCCTTGATTTCTACAGATAGAATTTCTTCATAAATATCCTGATCAAAGTCAAATATATTTACTTCTATTCTTCTTTCTTTTCCATTTACCGTTGGTCTGTAGCCAATATTCATCATTCCTTCACCATGAATGAATCCATTGTTTAACTTAATATGCACTCCCACAGCATATACACCTGTAGCAGGAATCAGCTTTTCTGTTTCAGTTATTGCAAGATTTGCAGTTGGAAATCCTATTGTTCTTCCAAGTTGATCACCTCTTATCACTCTACCTTCCAAAGGATATTCATATCCCAATAAATCATTCGCAACTTTTAGATTCCCTTCTAAAAGAGCATTTCTAATGGCAGTTGAACTTATTTTTGAATCATGAAGGAGTTCTTCTGGAATTTCTTGAACCTCAAATCCAAATTGTTCTCCCATTTGCTTCAATAAACCGAAATCTCCAGCCCTGCCTTTTCCAAATCTGTGATCAAATCCGATGATGACCATTTTGGGAGAAAACGTATCAATAATAAATTTCTCAACATATTCCCTTGCATCCAATTCTGAAAAATGGAAGTCAAATGGAACAACAACCAAATGATCTATTCCCAAAGAAGAAAATCGTTCGATTCTCTCGTCGAAAGATGATAATAACGAGGGTGCTTCAGCAGAAAAAAGAATTTTCCTGGGGTGGGGGTGAAAGGTTATGACAACTGTTTCTCCTTTTAATTCATTTGCTTTAGATATCAATTGTTTTAAAATGGCTACATGTCCCTTATGAACACCATCAAATGAACCAATGGTAATCACTGGAGAAACAAGCGGAGGAAGATTGTCAATTTTATAATGAACTTGCATTCAGGCTGCAAAATTAAATCAAATATGACAAGGAACATGATTTATAAACAGGAATGTTGACAAGAAAGCATTGAATATTCTTGAGAATTGAAGGCTGTAAAGTAGCTTTGTATCCAAGTTACTTATCATGAGTTTATATAATCAAAGAGGGGTTTCAGCCCAAAAAGAGGAAGTGCATGCCGCTATCCAGGATCTGGATCAAGGCCTTTATCCAAACGCCTTTTGTAAGGTATATCCTGATTACATGGGAGGGGACCCTGATTATGTAAATGTTATGCATGCTGACGGGGCAGGTACCAAAAGTATTCTTGCCTATCTATATTGGAAAGAAACGGGTGATATTTCTGTTTGGAAAGGAATTGCTCAGGATGCAGTTGTAATGAACCTAGATGATTTGCTTTGCATTGGTATCTATGACAATATCATCTTTAATTCTACCATTGATAGAAATAAACAACTCATCCCAGGTGATGTTCTTAAGCAGATCATCGATGGAAATAAAGACTTATTCAATGTATTAAAGAGTAAAGGTGTTGGTATTCAATATCTGGGTGGAGAGACAGCTGATGTGGGAGATGTAGTGCGTACCATAGCCGTAAATGGCACCATGACTGCCAGATGGCCCAAGACTAAATTAATTACAAATGAAAAAATTGCACCTGGTGACGTAATTGTTGGCTTTGCAAGTTATGGACAAGCTATATATGAAAATGAATATAATAGTGGGATAGGTAGTAATGGACTCACCAGCGCACGTCATGATATGTTTTCTAAAATTTATGCAGATACATATCCGGAGTCCTTTGATCCCAACATCTCAAGCGAGGTTGTATACATTGGAAAACACAAATTGACTGACCCTATTGAAGGTGTACCGGATAATGTCAATGCAGGAAAATTGGTGCTAAGTCCTACAAGAACCTATGCTCCTTTGGTGAAAGAGATACTTGAAAATAGGTTTGATGACGTTCATGGAATGATTCATTGCAGTGGGGGTGGACAAACAAAGTGCTTGAAATATCTACCTTCTCCAATGAAAATTGTAAAGGATAATTTGTTTGAAGTGCCACCTGTTTTTAAGTTGATTCAGCAAGCAAGTGGCGCAGATGACAGAGAAATGCTTCAGGTTTTCAATATGGGATGTCGACTTGAAATGTATACGAAGCCTGAAGTTGCAGCATATATGATTTCAGTTGCTCGCAATTTTGGCATAGAAGCTCAAGTAATTGGCCATGTAGTGGAGTCGGATACCAAGGAATTGGAAATTCATTTTAACGAAAAGTTGATTTCATTCTAGAGGAGAATTTTAAAAATTTACATCTCAAATTACTAACTTTAATAATAAAACATTGTATGACTGATGCAGTACTTGACATAAGCAATGCAAATATTTATCAGGGCGAATCCTTGATTCTGTCCAATGTAAATATCAAGGTTGCTAAAAGTGAGTTTGTTTACTTGGTTGGTAAAACAGGTTCAGGGAAATCAAGTTTGCTAAAAACCCTATATGGAGAATTGCCACTTTCCATTGGAGAAGCCACGGTAGCTGGTTTTAACATCAAGGAACTAACCTGGAAAACAGTTCCATATCTAAGAAGAAATATTGGCATTGTTTTTCAGGATTTTCAATTACTTACAGACAGAAATATTCATGATAATCTTCACTTTGTCTTAAAAGCAACCGGTTGGAAAAATGAAAGGGAAATTGAAGATAAAATTGAAGAAGTGTTGGGAAAGGTAGGCCTTAGAACAAAAGGCTTTAAATATCCATATGAGTTATCTGGAGGTGAACAACAAAGGATTGATATTGCCAGAGCATTGCTAAATTCACCTAAATTAATTTTAGCTGATGAACCAACAGGAAATCTTGATCCTGAGACAACCAATGAGATTATGAATCTTCTGTTCCAGATTGCAAAAGAATTTGGAACAGCCATTGTGATGGCTACACATGACTATATGGTTATCAATAAATATCCTGCAAGAATGATCAAAACAGAAAATGGTAAAGTTATTGACCTTGCTCATCTATAATTTCTTTTATTCTTTTTGCTGATAATTCATCCTGCGATAAACGATGTAGTTCTTTTTCTCTTTCTGATGCATCTAAATCCGTAAACGGCTTACTAAACAGCTGTTCAATTTGATTTTTCAATTTCACATGCATATCAGAATCTGCCTGTAACTGATTTTCTGATACTTTCAGAACATGCCTTCCGTGTTGTAAAGATATTATGATGGCATTATTATTATATTGATCTGTGTGGTCGAGATGAATACATAATTGTGATTTCGATATCAGCTCTATCAGTTCTTTTTCTGTTGGATCAGCAACCAGGCATGTATGCAATTTTTTGTGAGCTGCCATTTCTAGTTGATTCGAAGGATTTCTTCCTACAACAACAAATGGAATATCCATGTCCTGAAATACCCTTTCAAGAAGCCAAAAAGTAAATGCATTGATTAAACTGTCCCTAAAATCTCCATGAATCATACAATAATTACCCTTGCCTAATTCATTTCTGGAAAGGGGAGGACCCATGAATAACAACATTTTTTCATACTTCTTCATTGAACTGCTTTTGAACTTCAATTCTAGAGCGGTATTTGAAATTATCCATGCTTTTCGTGTGACCTTTTTAAAATGCTGTATATAAAATAAAGATTTAGTTAAACTTTCTAATCTCTTTAATAATGAGTATTTTAGGATAAATGAATTTTTGAATGGAATTTCATTTGGACTATTCAATTGAATAAAATGAATTCTTTTAGATATGGCTGAAAATTTTAGATAAGACGTTGTTTCTATGCCGTCAAACAATATGGGGAAATCATCTTTCAGCAATTTTTTTAGCAATATTTTATTAAACAAACGATTTACATATATGGGGGCTTGAAATGAAATACTTGCATGACCTTTAGATCTCTCGTAAAAAAAAATCTGAGTGGAATATGCTCTTATGGCTTCAGGAATGGCAGATGGTCTGTTTATGATATGTACAATGCAGTTTATCCCTAATTTATGGAAGGCAATGATTTTCCAATATACATCAGCAGATCCATCATAAGCGTACCGATTTGGGACATTTGGTGTAATAATATGTAAACTTGAATTACCCATCATTGAGTTAATAACTTTAATGAACAATTGTTCAATATCCTTAAAAATAGAATGTCAATCTGCAGTACATTTGTACCTTATAATTTACAATGGACAATCTAAATTCTCCCAATAATCAGATCATTCGCCCTCGCTTCCTGACATTTTTATGTTATTTAACTCTTTTTGGAAGCAGTTGGTCTATTATGCAATCCTTTTCAACACTAGGTAATCCAGAACAAATTAGCATTGAATTTAGTAAAAGCTTTCAAGAATTGCAAAGTCAATTAGAAACCACATTCAAAAAAGACCCTAAAACATCTGCACAGGTTGAATTGATGATCTCTAACGTTGCTGATGCAAATACAAGTTCAAATATGCGGGATAATAGTATTTTTTCATTGATTTCCAATTTATTAACAATGATTGGAGCAATGTTTATGCTCCGTCTTAAAAGAAATGGGTTTAGATTTTATGTCTTAGGGACCCTGATTGGTATTGTTTCTCCATTGGTAGTATTTGGAGCCACCAATTTATTGGGATTCTCATACGCTTTTTATCTTTCCTTCATTGGAGCTATTTTCATTACACTGTATGCATTTAAGCTCAAATACATGGAATAATCCAGATATGCCTGTTTTCTTTGTTATTTGGAATAAAATGTATACCTTCGCAGCCAATTTTTCGATGTAAAATAAAAGATGACCAAAAAAATTTGAGATGTCAAGCGTAACAAAAGAAAAAAAATCATCCATTATTGCTGAATTCGGCGGCAATCCAAAAAATACCGGTTCTATTGAAGGACAAATCGCTCTTTTAACTGAAGAGATTAACGAAATTTCAAAACACCTTCAAGCAAACAAAAAGGACTTTTCAACTCATAGGGGTCTTATGAGAAAGGTAGGACAAAGAAAAAGACTCCTTATTTATTTAAGCAAAACCAACCTTCTCGGTTACCGTGCTTTGCTAGAGAAATTGGGTCTGAGAAAATAATATTTACTGAATTGTTTTATTCCCAACCTCGGTTGGGAATATTGCTTTTTGGAACATTCCAAAAAAACATATTATGTTACAACAACCATTTCAAACAAGTTTTGATCTAGGAAATGATCGTATTGTTACGATCGAAACCGGAAGACTTGCGCGTCAGGCGGATGGAGCCGTAACAGTTAGACAAGGTAATTGTATCTTGCTCGCTACTGTTTGTGCCAACAAAGAACCAAAAGAAGGACAGGATTTCTTCCCTCTTTCTGTTGATTATCAAGAAAAATTTGCATCTGCTGGTAGAATTCCAGGATCATTCTTCAAGCGTGAGGGAAGGCTAAGTGATTATGAAATTTTGGTAAGTCGTTTAATCGATCGTGCTTTACGTCCCCTTTTTCCTGAAGATTATCTTTGTGATGTTCAGGTATTGATTACGTTGATTTCTTCTGATCCAGAAGTTATGCCTGATTCTTTGGCATGTCTTGCAGCTTCAGCTGCACTTGCAGTTTCAAATATCCCTATCAAAGAAATTATTTCGGAAGTACGTGTTGCCAGGGTAAATGGAACGATGATTGTAAATCCTTCCAGAACAGAATTGAGCTCTGCAGATATGGATTTCATGATTGGAGCCACATCTAAAAACCTAATGATGGTTGAAGGTGAATCCAAGCAATGTTCTGAAGAAGATTTTATCAAAGCACTTGAAGTTGCACATGATGCAATCAAAATTCAGATTACTGCACAAGAAGAATTAAAACAAAAGGTTGGTGTGGAAGGTAAACGTGATTATACAAAGCCAGCTTCTGATGAATCCATTCAAAACACCGTTTATACATATGCAAAAGAAAGGGTTTATTCCATCTCTAAAAGTGCAAGTAGTAAAGGTGACAGAACACTCGCGTATGATCAGCTGAAAAAAGAACTGATTGACTCTCTTGGTGAGGAAGCTACTCCTGAACAAAAGAAACTTGCTAAGAAATACTTCGAAGATTTGAAGTGGGAGGTAGTAAGAGATATGATTGTAGACGATAGAATCAGACTTGATGGTAGAGCATTAGATCAAGTTAGGCCATTGGATATGGAAATCGATGTTCTTCCAACTCCACACGGATCTGCTTTGTTTACACGTGGTGAAACACAATCACTAACTACCATTACATTTGGTACTCCTCTCGATGAATTATTGATTGAAAGTGCTGCCAAATCAGAATACAATAAATTTATCCTCCATTATAATTTCCCTGCTTTTTCAACAGGTGAAGTTAAACCAATGAGAGGACCTGGTAGAAGAGAAGTAGGACATGGAAATCTGGCACTTCGTTCTTTGAAACAAATGATGCCCGGAAGTGATTATGCATACACAGTAAGGGTTGTATCAGATATTCTTGAATCGAATGGTTCATCTTCTATGGCTACTGTTTGTGCTGGTTCTCTAGCTCTTATGGATGCAGGTGTTCCTGTTCCTAAACACGTAAGTGGTGTTGCAATGGGTCTTATAACAAGACCAGCAGATGGCAAATATGCTATTCTGACTGATATTCTTGGTGATGAAGACCATTTGGGTGATATGGATTTCAAAGTAACAGGTACACGTGATGGCATTTGTGGTATCCAAATGGATATCAAGATTGATGGATTGAGCATGGAAACCATGCGCCAAGCACTTGAGCAAGCTAGAAAAGGTCGTCTTCATATTCTTGATGCCATGTATGAATGTGTTCCTTCACACAGATCTGAAGTGAAACCTCACGCACCTAGAATGCAGAAATTGTTTGTTGATAAGGAATTTATAGGTGCAATTATTGGCCCTCAAGGAAAGATCATTCAAGAAATTCAACGCGAAACCGGAACAACAATCAACATTGAAGAAGTTGGCAACCAAGGCGAAGTGAGCGTATTTAGTCCTGCAAAAGAAGGACTTGATAGAGCAGTTGCCTGGATTAAAGGTATTGTTGCAATTCCTGAAGTTGGAGAAGAATACGAATCTAAAGTGAAATCAATCATGCCATATGGTGCATTTGTTGAATTCATGCCTGGTAAACAAGGTTTGTTACATATCAGTGAAGTAAGTTGGAAACGTCTTGAAAACCTGGATGGTATCTTACAAGAAGGAGATACTGTTAAAGTGAAGTTGATTGGCGTTGATCAAAAAACGGGTAAGTACAAATTAAGCAGAAAGGTTTTGATTCCTAAGCCAGATTTCAATGACGGCGGGTCGTCTGAAAATAATAAATAAAATATAAGCCGGCTAATTGCCGGCTTTTTTATAACTATGAATTATTCAAAAATCACAATTCCTTTTTCAAATCCTGAGCATGCAGATATCATTTCAGCATGGCTTTCAGATCACGATTATATGGGTGTTGAAGAACAGGAAAGTATAATCATTACATACTCCAAAGCTGAGTTAGATCAACATGAAGCGTTAATCGAATTGCTACATCATTTTTCGATACAAGCAAATTTTTCTTCAATTGAAGAACAAAACTGGAATGCACTATGGGAATCTAATTTCGAGCCTGTGGTTATACCTGGAAAAATTATTGTACGTGCTTTTTTTCATGAAGAACAACCAGGATTTGATCATGAAATCAAAATCACTCCCAAGATGAGCTTTGGAACCGGGCACCATGCAACAACAAAAATGATGATGTTGGCTATGTTAGAGAATCAATTTAAAGATAAAAGTGTTCTAGATTTTGGAACTGGTACTGGCATTTTAGCCATACTAGCTGAACAATTAGGTGCAATAAAAATTGATGCAATCGATAATGACCAATGGAGTGTTGACAATGCACTTGAAAATATTGCTTCAAACAACTCAAGGAATATTCAAGTCATGCTTGGTGAAAATGTTGAATCTGTTAAGCCAGCTGATATAATATTGGCCAATATCAATAAACATATTCTGATAGAACATGTAGAATCACTGTCATACAAACTTAATTCAGATGGGTTGCTAATCATCAGCGGGCTATTAAAGATTGATTATGAAGATATTGTACATTATTATGCACCTCATTTTGGAAAACCTACAGCATATTTGAATGAGGGTGAATGGATTGCTTTGGTTTTCAACAAATAGCGTTTATTGGCTTGTCAAAATCCATTTATTATTTTTTTATTAAATTTGTGTATCCTAACAATCGATCTACGAATGAATGAAATAATTCTTATCATATTAGCTTACCTGCTGGGGTCTATTCCAACCTCATTGATTGTCAGTAAAACACAATTCAATATTGATATTCGTGACTATGGAAGTGGGAATGCCGGTGCAACCAATACATTTAGAGTTTTAGGCTCAAAATGGGGTAGTGTTGTTATGATATTTGATGTTCTAAAAGGTTTTTTTGCTGTTAAACTTGCATATTTACTTCCTTTTTATACCATCAATGAATTTGAAAGAACAAATTTTCAAATTGGATTGGGTTTGGCAGCTGTTTTAGGACATATTTTTCCTATTTGGGCTGAGTTTAGGGGAGGAAAGGGGGTTGCAACGCTGTTCGGATTAATTATTGCTATTTCACCTTGGACTTCCCTGGGCTGTATTGGTGTTTTTCTGATGGTTTTATTTTTGACTCGTTTTGTTTCACTTAGTTCCATATTGGCTAGTTTGGCTTTCCCTATATTTATTTTAGTGATTTTTAATGTAGACAATACTGCATATCGCATTTTTGCAATAGCTGTTGCGTTATTGGTAATTATGACACATCAAAAAAATATAGGACGATTGCTTTCAGGTAGTGAAAACAAAGTTCCTATTTTCAAAAATAGAGATAAACGAAGGTCAAAACGAACTTCTTAAGCATTCCAGTATCTTTAACGTTCTATGTCTTATTTACTTTTCCATATTTGTGGAAAAAGTGTTAATTTTACATGCTGCAACCAAAACTAATTGTATTATGCTTATCAACATTTTTGAAAGGCTCGAGTTTGGCGACGAAAAGAATGTACTGATTCAAGGTATACCATCTACCCTTGAAAAATACTTTACCAAACTATCCTTCGCAAAGAATGTTACCCCATTGCTTAAAAGCAGAAAAATTGATTTTGCTCTTGTTTTTGCTATCAATTACACACAACTTTCCACTATTTTAAGGGATGTTTTACCTGCACTCAGATCTGAAGGTAAACTTTGGATTGCTTACCCCAAGCCAACTTCAAAAATTGTAAGTGACTTAAACAGAGATTGTACCTGGGATTGTCTCATTGAAAAAGGTTTCGGAAAAATTGATGAAGTTGTGATTGATCATGTTTGGATTGCAATGAGATTTTGTACAAGTCAATTACAAGATGCTTCAAATGAATGCATGGAAGATGTATTAAGTAATTTTGAAAATGCACAAACAGTGAAAGATCTTGCCCCTAAAGGTCGTTCAAATAGATCTATTGTAAATCAGTAATCCTTTTTTCCTTTTATTTTGCTGCTCCGTCATCATGCAGATGATTGATTAAACAAATCATATAATTACAAGTTGTTAAAATTGATATAAGGCTACTTATACAGTCCTAAAATCAGTCATTTATATTACATTTGATATGTAATAAAAGAGTACTTATGAGCATAGGTTGGATTATTTTCATTGTTGCTACAATTGGCTTTCATATTGGGTTATATGGTATGTTTAAAAAGGCTTCTATATCAGGCTGGAAGGCACTGATTCCTTTTTATAATACCTGGGAGATGGTTAGCAAAATGGAATTGAAGAAACATTGGTTTTTTCTTCAACTGATTCCTGTAGTAGGGCAATTCATCAGCATCTGGATTTGCATAAAATTTGTTGAACATTTTGGGAGATTTTCAGTAGCCCATCATGCAGCAACTGTTTTTGTACCATTTATTTATTTTCCATATTTAGGATTTTCAAACAACGAACGATTTGCAGGCACTCCAATTGTGAAAAACTATGTCAAATCTGCTACTCGGGAGTGGATTGATGCTGCAGTGTTTGCTGTTGTGGCAGCCACTATCATTCGTACATTCATTTTTGAAGCATATGTTATTCCAACAGGATCCATGGAAAAAACATTGCTGGTGAACGATTTTCTTTTTGTCAGTAAAACAAGTTATGGGCCTCGAATACCCAATACACCATTGGCTTTTCCTTTTGTGCATCATACACTACCCTTTGGAAATTCTAAATCTTACTTGGAATGGATAAAATTACCATATGACAGGGTGTTTGAAAAACCAATTCATAGAAATGATGTGGTTGTATTCAACTATCCTGTTGGAGATACTGTTATTCGTCAGTTCCAGTCTGAAATAAACTATTATGATTATCTCAGAGCATATGAATCTAAAGGTGGTACTAGACAAATGTTGTTTGATGAAAGAGATGATATCCTTGTTCGTCCGGTGGATAAGAGAGAAAATTTCATCAAAAGATGTGTAGCAATTTCTGGTGAGACTTTGGAAATTAAGAACGGACAATTATTCGTAAACAATGAACTCAATGCAGTTCCCCCTGCTTCAGAGATGCCTTATTTAGTCCAATTGGATGGTAAAGGATATTTTTCAGAAGAATTCATTCAGAATGAATTAAACATATTTCCTGATGACCAGGATCAAACTGATCTCTTGCAAGTACCAGATAAACAAAATACATATAGACTAAACCTCACTCCCGAACAGGTAAAAAAAGTTAGTGAAATGCCTTTCGTTATAAAAGGATCAATTCAACCTGATTTAAATTCTACCATTCCTGGAAATACCTTCCCATATGACACGGTAAATTTTAAATGGACGGAAGACAATTTTGGACCACTTTGGGTTCCCCAAAAAGGATCATCAATAGAATTGACTGTTAAAAACAAATCACTTTACAGAAGGGTTATTGAAGTGTATGAGAATAATACTTGGGAGGAAAAGGATGGTATTGTTTATATCAATGGTCAAAAATCAGAAAATTACACATTCAAAATGAATTATTTTTGGATGATGGGTGACAATAGACATAATTCACAAGACTCAAGATTCTGGGGATTTGTACCAGAAGACCATATTGTTGGTAAAGCTTCCTTAATATGGTTTAGTTGGAAAAATGGCCCTAGATGGAGCAGAATGTTTCGCCCAATACATACTTCACATTAATTTATGGGATTTAACATAGAACATCTGGCGATAAATTTTCAATCTTTTAATGGTTCTGATGAACTAAGTACGAGTGATCAGGATTTAATTGATAAGGCTAGAAAATCAGTATCAGATGCTTATGCGCCATATTCACATTTTTATGTAGGTGCTGCTGCAAAACTTATAACACAACAGATTCTCACTGGAACCAATCAAGAAAATGCTTCTTTTCCTGCAGGTCTCTGTGCTGAAAGGGTATTGTTGTCAGCCATATCGTCAGTTGCACCCAATACAGCAATTGAAACAATGGCTATTAGTTATAAAAGTGAACACCTTAGCAGTGATCGACCAATAGCACCATGCGGTGTATGCAGGCAAGCCATGATAGAATATGAAGCAAGATTTAATAAACCCATGCGCATAATCTTAGCTGGTCAGGAAGGTAGGGTATATATTTTTGAATCTATTTCGGATTTGCTCCCTCTTTCATTTACCCCCAAAGATTTGGGTAAATAATTAGTTTTTAGAAATTTCTCCAGCAATAAATTTCAATGTATTAGCTGCAGTTTGAGCTCGATATTGTGCGTTTATATATCGATTTTGAGCATCGCTCAAACTCAACTGTGCCTGACGAAGTTCTATTGAATTACTTTGTAATTTTTTAAATCTTTCAGTAGAAATAAAATTATTTTCTTCAGCATATTTCACATTTACACCTTCCATTTCTGCATCTTTTAGTGCAGTGAGAAAATCTTGATAGGCAATATGTAAATCCCTCTTTAAATCTTCTTTTAAAAGTTCTATTTCGATGTCTTTTTGTTTTTGTAAAACTGTATTTACTTTCAACTGAGTTTTATTGATATTTCCATTGAAAATTGGAATCCCAACTGAAAGTCCAATATTAGGACCAAATGATTGGTTGATAAGAAAAAGTCCTGCACTTGCTTTTGTTCTGGTTAACACAGTTGTTGAACTTATTGTAGCAGTGGGTATTCTTTGTGAATTTATAATTTGTCTGTCAATGACAAGATTGGCCCTTTCCTTTTGTGCAAGCAGAAGTATGTTATTCTGACTTTCAACCTTCTCGGTTAAATCTTTATAATTGATTGTTGGTATGGTAAATTGATTCTCTGTTACCTTAAATGGAGCATCTGGAGCCCTTTTAATCAGACTATTGATATTGGCAGTTGATGTTATTATTTGTCTTTCTATTTCTAATAAATTAGCCTCTTGTGAGTTTAAGTCGATTTTAGCCTGAAGCATATCAGTTTTAGTTCCACTGCCAACATTGAAACGAGTTTCTGCTATTTTCAATCTTTCTTTAGAAAGATCTATGATTGCTTTGGTTGCAATAACCTGTTTATTTAATCTTAAAATATTGAAATAAGTATTTAATACCTGAAGGATGATCTGATCTACTTGTTGTTTAAAATTGATCTCACTCATTTTTTCTAGTGCATCAAATCTTTCTTTGGTAGCCCTTACTTTCATTCCATTAAAAAACCTCCATGAAACTCCTATATTACTATTTAGATTATTGTTATTGACATTATTCCTGGCCGTAGTGTTTCCGTTGGATAATTTTTGATTGATATTTGAAACCGCCTCAGTATTTGTCAAATTAGCTGTTACAGTTGGAAGACCACCCGCATTTCCCCAATTGTTATTGATATGAGCAATATCAGCATCTGAATGTGCAATTTGTATTTCCAGGTTCTGTTGCAATGCAAGATCAACTGCCTGTTTGGATGTAAACAAACTGTCTTGGGCACGCGATGAAAATTGAACTAGAAAAGCAAATAGTAGGATGATACTAGATTTCATGATTCTCCCTTTTTTTTCTGGAAATATAAGAGTACAAGGATGGCACAACAAATAAGGTCAATACAAGTGAAAATAATAAACCGCCAATAATTACAATACCCAATGGAATCCGGCTTTTACCCGCAGAACCCAAAGCCAGAGCAATAGGCAAAGCGCCTAATACAGTTGCAAGTGTTGTCATTAAAATAGGTCTTAACCTTGCAACAGATGCTGCTATAACAGCATCCGTTTTAGCGATACCAATTTCTCTTTTTTGATTGGCAAATTCAACAATTAAAATACCATTTTTGGTTACCAATCCAATCAACATGATGATACCAATTTGAGAAAATATGTTAAGCGATTGACCAAATAAGGACAAGCTAATAACTGCGCCTGCAAGGGCCAGTGGTACTGTAATCATTATGATGAATGGATCAACAAAGCTCTCAAATTGGGCTGCTAAAATCAAGAAAATGAGTACCAATGCCAATAGAAATGCATTTTGAGTATTGGATGAACTCTCTGCAAAATCACGTGACGAACCTGTTAATGTAGTTGTAAACGATTCATCAAGTACACTTTCTGAAATACGTTTCATTTCATTGATGCCATCACCAATAGTCTTTCCAGGTGCCAATCCAGCTGAAATAATGGCACTTTTTAACCTGTTGAAGTGATAAATGGTTGGAGGATTGGCTGTTTCATTAATAGAAACCAGATTATCCAATTGAATTAATTCGCCATCCCGGCTTCTTAAATAGAATGATTTTAAATCCAAAGGTGCATCTCGATCTTTTCTATCAACTTGTCCAATTACCTGATATTGTTTGCCATTTCTGATAAAATATCCGAATCTTCTTCCACTTAAAGCGAGCTGTAAAGTGTTGGATATATCCAAAATGGAGATACCTAATTCGCTGGCCTTCAATCTATCAATGGTAATTTGTAACTCAGGTTTGTTAAATTTTAAATTCACATCATTTCCTTGAAAAACAGAGCTTTTTACTACTTCATCCATGAACTGTGGAAGCTTTTCTTTCAATTTATCAAAGTTCAGGTTTTGAACAACAAATTGAACTGGCAATGAGCCTCTGGAAGCTTGACCTACTGAAATTGTTTGCTCTTGTAAAACAAGTACACGAACATTTGTATAGTCTTTGAACATCCTATTCATTTGTTGCGCAATTTCACCCTGACTTCTTTTTCTGAGATTTGCATCAACCAACCCCATGCTAACGGATGCGTTATTTGCACCACCAGCACCACTGAAGTTTGGTGCAAATGACAATACAACATATCTCTCTGGAACTGAATCAATGATTTTTTGTGTTACTTCCTGAACCACTCGATCCATATAGTCGAAGTCAGTTCCTTCAGGTGCAATAATGGATGTTCTAAGTCTGTTCCTATCTTCTAATGGTGCTAATTCGCTTGGAAGTGATTTCCCTATAAAATAAATAGATACAACTGATAAGATTACGATGATAAAAGCAATCCATCGTTTAGCCATAAATGACTCAAGCAACCTTCTATAGCCATTTTCCATGCCCTTGAAGAAGGGTTCAGTTTTGGTATAAAACCATGAATGTTTGTGAACATTCTTTTTGGTTAAAAAGATATTTAAAACTGGGGTTAAAGAAAGAGACACAAATGCCGAGATTAATACAGCTCCGGCAACTACTATACCAAATTCTCTAAAAAGTCTTCCTACAAAACCCTGAAGAAATATGATCGGAAGAAATACAATGGCCAATGTTAACGAAGTAGATACAACCGCAAAGAAGATTTCTTTTGAACCCTCTTTGGCTGCTTTCCACTTGTCCATTCCTTCTTCAATCTTTTTATATATATTCTCAGTCACAACAATTCCATCATCCACTACAAGTCCTGTTGCGAGAACAAGCGACAATAATGTTAATACATTGATTGAAAAGCCTGCCAAGTACATGATAAAAAATGCTCCAACCAATGCTACCGGAATATCAATCAAAGGTCTGAATGCAATACTCCATTCTCTGAAGAATAAGTATATGATAAGCACTACCAGTAAGATTGCAACGATGAGTGTTTCTTTTACTTCTGTGATTGCTTTTCTTACAAAAAGTGTTTTATCATATCCTATCTCTAAAATAATATCCTGTGGGAGATCTTTTTTGATAACCTGAATACGTTTATAGAGTTCATCGGCGATAGCAACCTGATTGGACCCTGGTTGAGCAACAATAGCCACATTAACGGATGCGATATTGTTTTTTCTTGTAGCAGATTCTTCGTTTTCAGGCCCTAAAATAGCATATCCAACATCTTTCAATCTAATGAGATTCCCTTCAGTTTGTTTGATGATCAGATTATTAAAATCATCCTCGGTAGTTAATTTCCCATATGCCTTAACGGTCAATTCAGTTGTGTTGCCTCTTACTTTACCACCTGGAAGTTCAATGTTTTCACGATCCAAAGCAGTTTTTACATCCTGAATGGTGAGTTTGTACGCGGAAAGTTTAACAGGGTCAAACCAAATACGCATTGCAGGTCTTTGACCAAAAATGTTAACCCCACTCACACCTGGAATGGTTTGAAGCCTTTCTTGAACTATATTTTCAGCTAAGTCAGAAATGTCAAGCAATGTTCGTTTATTGCTTTGCATCTGCATGAAAATAATTGGATCAGAATCGGCATCTTGTTTAGCAACAGATGGGGGAGCGTCAATATCTTGTGGAAGCTGACCAGAGGCTTGTGATACTTTTTCTCTAACATCATTGGCTGCTCTTTCCAAATCCATTCCCAATTGAAACTCAACGGTTATGCTACTGCTTCCCTGAGAGCTGGATGATGTGATATTTCTTACACCTTCTACTCCATTTACAGCCTTTTCCAAAGGCTCGGTAATTTGGGTTTCAATGATTTCCGCACTTGCACCTACATAGGATGTTCTTACATTGACTACAGGCGGATCAATGGCAGGATATTCACGTACACCTAAATAAGAATATCCAATAACCCCAAATATGATAATAACTATGGAGCAAACAACCGCAAAGACAGGTCTTTTTATACTTAATTCTGATAAATTCATCTATTGCAGTTTTATTTCTATTGGATCTTGGTAAGTTTCAATTTTAAATCTTTTCTGATGAAAAGAAGTCCAGTTGTAATAAGTGTATCACCTTGATTGATTCCATTGGTGATTTCAACTGTTTCTGCATTTCTTACACCAAGTTTTACATCAACAAATTCTGGCGAACCATCTCTATATAAAATAACTTGTTTTGATCTGGCACTTGGAATAATGGCCTGAGATGGAACCAGAATTGCATTTTTATTGGTACCTAAAACAAGATTTACCTTTGCAAAGCTACCTGGAACCAGCTTTGAATCAGACTCATTGATGGTCGCAAGTATTTTAAGATTCCTTGTATTTGATTCAATCACTGTTTCTGAAGCAAGAATGTTAGCATGATAATCTTTGTCAGATCCTTCAATTTTAAATTGTATTCCCATTCCAGGATGAATTTCAGCACTGTATTTCTCTGGTATACTGAATGAAATTTTCTTTTTATCAACCTGACTTAAAGTCGTTAATATATTAGATGGATTGATATATGCACCTAAACTCACATTTCTCAATCCAATACGGCCTGCATAGGGTGCAAGAATTTCTGTTTTTGTGATACTAACCTGAATGAGTTCTATGTCAGCCTTGATGTTGTTCACTTGCAACAAGCTTAAGTCATAATCTTGTTGGCTGATTCCATTGATTTTTAATAATTCTCTTTGACGCTCTTCAGTTTTTTCGGCTATTTGCAGCTGGACCTTTAACTTTTTCAATTGTGCCTGAAGGTCACCATCAAAAAGTTTTACTAAAATGGTATTCTTAGCCACCGTAGTGCCTTCCTTGAAATTGATTTGGGTAATCCTTCCTGAAATTTCTGGTCTGATTTCTGTCATTTCATTGGCAAGAATATTGCCTGCAATATCAATTTCATTTAATAAGGAGGAAGGCTTGATAATCAACGCCTCAACTTTAAGTGGACCATTATTTTGTCCTCCGCCACCTGCTTTTTTGGTTTCTTTTTTCTCTCCACATGAAAATGCAATCAAGGTCAAGAGGCAAAATGTAAAAATTCGTTTCATATAACAATTGAATGGATTGGGAATAATGTAGAATTTCACAGAGGTATAAAAATAGTACATTTATGATGCTTTTTCAAGCCTAAAACCTTTGTTTTGGATTATTGTTTTAAAATAGCAGGAACTTATCTTTTTTATAATGCAACTCATGGTTTAATAGCCATCTTTTTCGGTCTAAACCTCCTGAATAGCCTGTTAGTTTACCATCTTTCCCAATTACCCTATGACAAGGGATTATAATTAGAATTTTATTCCTGGCATTACAAGTTGCAACAGCTCGGGTATGTGATTCATTTCCAAGTTTAATTGCGAGTTCTGAGTACGAAATGAATTTTCCGTACGGAATGGACTGCAACTCTTTCCAAACCCTATTTTGAAAAAATGTCCCATTCAATTCAATATTAACATCAAAATTTTTCAATTTGCCTTGAAAATAACTTTCAAGTTGTTTTGTTACATCACGCGAAAATAAATCAGGTTCTGATTCATTTAAAACAGTTGAAGATTCATGTATAAAAGATAATGATTGAACGGCATTATTACTGTACAAGAGTTCCATTAAACCAACGGGTGTTTTAATGAGTCGCCTGGAAAACAAATCATCCGATTTTTGAACCATTAGGAACAAATTTATCAGGTTGAAGCAGAATTACTTGTTGATTCTCATCATATACTCCTAACACAAGGCATTCACTGAAAAAATTAGCAATTTGTTTTTTGGGAAAATTGACAACAGCAATAACTTGTTTGCCAACAAGTTCAGTTGGCGAATAATGATATGTTATTTGAGCTGAAGACCATTTTATCCCCAATTGACCAAAATCAATCTCCAGTTTTAATGCGGGTTTTATAGCTTTTTCAAATTTGATTGCTGAAAGTATGGTGCCGGATCTGATATCAATTTTTTCAAAATCTGTCCAATTAATTTCCATGGAAATTAGTTTTCAGTTAATAAATCCAAGCTCTGCAATATGATTTTATGTTTATCATTGTCGCCATTCTTTTTCTCATACATTGCTATTTCAGATAACCATTGATGTATATACGAAAGTGTTGATTTGACAGGCGGTTGAATAGTAGTGACTTCTTCATTCATCTTCTTCAGATAGGTATCAATATCCTTTTGTGTATAAATTTGTCCAGTTAAAGGATCTATATAAAAAAGCAACAGTTCTTTACTGTCTCCAGAATAGGTAGTTTGATTGGTCATATAAGCCAATAGGTTCTGCTTAGGAAGTTTAACAGACTTAATAGGGATATTCAATAGCTCTGCCATGATAAGATATAAAGCACCAACAGGGTAGCTATTCCCGGTTTTGGAAACCAATAAATTACTCAGTGAAAATTCTTCAATGTTTGTGTGAGAAAGGATTTTTCCATTGAATTTATAGTAGGAGAAAAGGATTTTATTAAAAATATTGACTTCTTCCAAAGGTGTGAGATAATCATTCAATTCAAGCCATATACTTCTTTTGATTTTGTCAATTTCAAACAAAACAGTTTCCTTATCCAATTCATTATCAATGAATTGAGATAAATAAATTGAAATGTCAAGAATGTTTGGACTTGCACCATTTCTATAAAGTGCTATTTGTTTTTCAAATCGATCAATTGAAATACTGAATATAAGGTGATCATATTTTTTGGCGATCCACAGATCTTGGGTATAATCCATTTGTTCTTTCAACAGAGGAATCATGGATGGCCCAATTCCAATAAATCTTTTTTTGATGGAATTGAAAACAATTTCATCAGGATCATCGATCAGATTGATCAATGCATTTATTTCTCCTGATATTTCTGACATGGAAATGAAAATTATTTTTTTGCTCTTCTTTTACCTTTTGATGGGTTGGCTATTGCGTATTCAATCATTTTTTGTACTTCATCTATCTTGAGATCTTGAACATTGTCTTGTTGTTCCTTTGGAATTGGAAAATTTCGCAATCCTTTTTTGATATATGGTCCGTATGGACCTTTCAATAATTGAATTTTCTCTTTTTCAAACACCTTTATTGTTCTCTCACTCTTAGCCTGTCTTTTTTCCGTAATGATAGGCGTTGCTTCTTCCAGTGTTACTTCATATGGATCAAACTCTTTTGGAAGGGAGTAGAACTGTTTGTCATGCGCTATATAAGGACCAAATCTTCCAATATTTACCTGAACATTTTCATTTTCAAATTGTCCTAAAGTTCTTGGTAATTTGAATAATTCCAACGCTTCATCTAAAACAATGGTTTCAATACTTTGATCTGTTTTAAGTTTGGCAAATTTGGGTTTATCTTCCGTGTCAGCAGAATCACCTATCTGCACCATTGGTCCATAACGTCCCATTCTTGCAATAACTTTTTTACCAGAAACCGGATCGATACCAAGATCACGTTCACCGCTGATTCTTTCAGCCTTCTCCATTGTTTCCTCAACTTCTTTCTTGAAAGGCTTATAGAATTCATTTAGCATTAAGCTCCAATCTTCCTTGCCATCTGCAATATTGTCGAACTCATTTTCTATTTTAGCTGTGAACCCATAATCCATTACATTGTCGAAATGTTGTATTAAAAAATCTGTTATAACAGCACCCAAATCGGTTGGGAATAACTTAGATTTTTCAGCACCTGTATTCTCTTGTTCAATAACTTTAGTTATCTTGTTTTCACTGAGTTTCAGTAAGCGGAAGTCTCTTTTTATACCTTCTTTGTCTCTCTTTTCTACATAACCTCTTTTCAAAACAGTTGAAATGGTAGGAGCGTATGTTGAAGGTCGACCAATACCAAGTTCTTCCAGTTTCTTCACCAAAGAGGCTTCTGTATAGCGGGGCTGTGGCCTGGTATATCTTTCAGTTGCCAATAACTCCTTTAATTCAAGTGATTGTCCTACAACCAATGGAGGAAGCATACCTTCTGTGCTTTGTTCTTCCATTTCATCCTCTTCGTCTCTACCTTCATTATATACTTTCAAGAAACCATCAAATTTCATGACTTCGCCTTCCGCCTGGAGAATCTCTGAGTTGGTAGAAATATTGATTTGGGCAACTGTTTTTTCTAGTTCCGCATCAGACATCTGAGATGCCATTGTCCTCTTCCAAATCAAATCATATAGACGTTGGCCATCTGCAATATCTACTTGGTTTTTATCCATGTAGGTTGGTCTGATGGCTTCATGTGCTTCTTGAGCTGATTCATTTTTGTTTTTGAATTTCCGTGTTTGGAGATATTCCTTTCCATAGCTTGAAGCAATTTGCTTGGAAATATCCTGCATAGCAGTGTCACTCAAATTTACACTGTCAGTCCTCATATAAGTTATATGGCCTGCTTCATATAATTTCTGAGCAATTAACATGGTTTTACTAACCCCATAGCCTAATTTTCTGCTGGCTTCCTGTTGGAGTGTTGATGTTGTAAATGGTGCGGCTGGAGATTTTCTTGCTGGCTTCTTTTGAATATCTGTCACCTTGTAAGAAGCACCTATGCAGCCATTCAAAAACTGTTCAGCATCTTCAGCATTGGCTTTCTTTGAGCCTTCAGCTTTGAAAATTATTTTTTTTCCATTTAAATCTTTGGCATGAAAAAAGCCTTCTACTTTGAAACTGCTAATGGCTTTAAAAGCATTGATAGCTCTTTCCCTTTCTACAATTATTCTCACCGCAACACTTTGAACCCTACCTGCACTGAGATTTCCTCTCATGCTCATTTTTCTCCAGAGAACAGGGGATAACTCAAAACCAACAATTCTATCCAAAATTCTTCTCGCTTGTTGTGCATTAACCAAATTCATATTGACTGTTCTTGGTTTGTCAACAGCAGATTTTATGGCAGGTTTGGTAATTTCATGAAAAACAATTCTTTTGGTAATCAAAGGATCAAGATCTAAAACTTCACATAAATGCCAACTGATAGCTTCTCCTTCTCGGTCCTCATCCGTTGCCAACCAAACTTCGCCTGATTTTTTGGCAAGTTGTTTTAGCTCTTTTACTACCTTTTGTTTATCCTCTGGAACGATGTATCTTGGCTTGAAACCTTTCTTAACATCTATGCCCATTTCGTCCTTTTCCAGGTCACGAATATGTCCATAACAGCTCTTTACCTCAAAATCGGATCCAAGGATCTTTTCGATGGTTTTTGCTTTCGCAGGCGACTCAACAATCAATAAATTCTTTGCCATTCTTCTCTGTTCTTATTCTAATTTATTACGTCTCTTTTTGCTTAATACCGATGCAATAATAAGCTAAAGAGAAGGATTTTTACAAAATTCCTCTGTAAAAGGAAATAATTTGGATGACAATGACAATGGAAAATTGCGATAATTTAAATGCTTTTATCCCCAAAATATATGTGAAATCCTCTTTTTTGATTTTACTCTGCAATGTATTTGAAAATTTGTTTCATCACCTTTTCATCTTTGTATATCCTGCGATGACCCAAACCATTTGTTGTAATAAAAGTGGCATTTGCTTGTTTTGTGTCGAATACCAATTTGGCATCTTTATATGGCGTTATATCATCATTCAGGTCATGAATCCACAAAATTTTACTTTTTATATGGGGAAGTGCTCGTTTAATTGAAAAAAAATCAACTGCTAATCCAGCTCTGGCTAGAATCAATCCATGTATTTGAGATTCAATTTTGGAGTTTAGCTTCAAGAATTTACAAAACATGTTGATTGCTGTTGATGTTTCAGTTGCTGGGGCAATCAAAATTGCTTTTGATGCAGGATTGGGATTTGATTCCAAGTAGAGTGACAATGCCAATCCTCCAAATGAATGACCCAAATAGATATCAAATTTCCCAAATTGGAATTCCATTTGTTTTATCATTGCTAAATAGTCGGGTAATACAATTGTTTTCCCTTCGCTATCTCCATGAGCTTTGGCATCCATTGCATATACATCAAATCCTAAATCAATCAGAGGCTCAATATATTTTTCAAAATTATAGGCCCTGGATTCAAATCCATGTAGAATAAGAGCTTTTTTTTGATTGTTTTTTACCCATGAATAGCCCTTTATTTTCAAGCCGTCAACAATGATCATGACAGAGGTAGCTTTTGAAAAAATATCAGGTTTTATTGGTTTTGCCTTTCTGATTGGGGTAGAAAATATTCTAAAAGCAACCAAAGATGCCTTTTTGATTGAAATAATTGATAAAAAATGAAGATAAAACCTCAAAATCCCAATCATTAACTTCATTTTGGTTGTCATGATTTCAAAATTTTTGCAAAGATAATCCAAGCTGTTGACCCAATGATAGTTTATTCGGTCACAAAATATAACTTTGAAAAACAAATAATAATATGTCTATTCTTGAAAGGCTTCAAAAAATAAAATTATTGGCATTCGACTTAGACGGAGTTTTAACCAACGGGAAAATTTTATTATCTCCAGATGGTTCATGGCTCAGGCAAATGGACATAAAGGATGGCTTTGCCATACAGCTTGCGATTAAAAAAGGGTTGCATATTGCTGTAATTACTGGTTCAAGTTCATCAGAAGTTGCACAGAGATTGAATAAATTAGGGGTAAAATATTTTTTTCAACAAATCAATGATAAAGCCCAATGCTTAGAAGCGCTAACACTTGATTTGCACTTAAATACACATGAGGTACTTTTCATGGGTGATGATATACCTGACCTGGCTGCATTTTCTGTTTCTGGGATAAAGGCATGTCCAATAGATGCTGTTCCAGAAATAAAAATGACAGCTGATATTATCAGTGAAAAGAAAGGTGGAGATGCTTCTGTTCGTGAAATCATAGAAAAAACAATGAGATGCCAGGGATTATGGAGTAATGATCATCAAATATCCAGTATTTAAAAAACATGAATAAGATCATTGGATTTGTAAAACTGATCAGAACAATTAATTTGTTTTTCATATTGTTTACGCAATATGTTTTCTATCATTTTATTCTTTTGCCCATTTATGAAAAACAAGGTTCATTATATCCTAACCTGGATTCAACAGGCTTATATCTTATCATGCTTGCTTCTGTGCTAATTGCTGCAGGAGGTTATATCATAAATGATTATTTTGATGTTAATATAGATCTTATTAACAAACCCAATAGAACATTCATAGGAAGTATTATAAGCAAAAGAACTGCCATTATGCTTCATCTTTTGTTTTCACTCATCGGTATCATTATTACCGGATATATCGCTTTCAGAATAGAAAGATTATCAATTTTATTTATTAATATTCTATGTGTTTTATTGTTATGGTATTATTCGACAACCCTTAAGAAAAAATTGTTTTATGGAAATATTATCATTTCTCTCTTAACTGCATGGGTTGTTTTTATTTTATACTTATGTGAAACAGATTTTATATTTTTTAAGAATGTAGAATCAAATTTCAAAACTTCAATTTCACTATTTAAATATGCCATTTTATATAGCGGTTTTGCATTTTTAATGTCACTATTAAGGGAAATAGTGAAAGATCTAGAGGATATGGATGGAGACAGAAGAAATGAATGTAATACTATTCCCATTGCATGGGGATTCTCAATCACAAAAATAATATTGAATGGCCTTATACTTTTAATAAATCTATTCATTGTCATCATTATATACTATATGATGATGCAAGGGGGCAATTTGATTATTGTCTATTTATTTTTTTTGGTATTGCTTCCTTTATTTTATGTAAGAAGATTAATAATTAAATCTTCAATGCCTGCACATATGCGTAGGATTAGTCTTTTTATAAAACTGATCATGCTCGCAGGAATTTGTTCAATGGTAGTATATAAAATATCAATGTAATGGGCAAGATTGTATTGGCTTCTGGTTCTCCTCGTCGTAAAATGTTGATGGAATGGGCTGAAATAAATTTTGAAGTTATTGTTTCAGATGCTGATGAATCGTTCGACAAGAATCTTTCTCCGGAAAAAATTGCACTACAGATAGCAGAGAAAAAAAACAATGTTGTTGCTGCAAATATCTTATTGGATGATCTGAATGCAATAATTATTTCTGCCGACACCATCGTTGTTCTTGATAATGAAATCATTGGTAAACCTAAAGATGAAACGGATGCAATTTCCATTTTGATGAAATTGAATGGGAAAACACATCGTGTTATAACTGCTGTAGTTGTAAAAACAAAAGACAATTGTATATCATTTACAGATGAGACGTTGGTAAGCTTCAATGAATTGAATGAACAACAATTGGAGCATTACGTATTTCATTATAAGCCATTTGATAAAGCGGGAGCATATGCAATACAGGAATGGATAGGGGTGGTTGGAATAAAAAAAATAGAGGGCGATTTTTACAATGTAATGGGATTGCCAATCAGTAGGGTTGTTCAAGTCTTAAAATCGTTGATATAACCCATTTGTCGTGTTTTTTTCTCTTTGATTTCTGTTGATTATATCATGAGTATCTATTATCACATTGGTATTTTTACAGATGTTCAATGAATTGTTCTTGCAGAAAATATGGTTTCTTCAGTATTTTAATAAAAATGATTTAAAAACGGAATGTGGGAAAACATTGCAAATCGTTTTTCCAGGAAATGCAAACTTAAATGCGGGACCTGATTTTTTGAATGCCCGGATTCAATTAAATGAAATTGAGTGGGCAGGTAATATTGAAATTCACTTAAAAACAAGTGATTGGTTCAAACATGCACATCAGCATGATAAACATTATTCAAATGTTATTTTACATGTTGTCTATCTAAATGATAGATATGATTTTTATCAGTCGCCTGTTTTGACTTTAAAAAATCGAATGATTCATTTAAAAAAAGATTTGTTGAATGAAATAATCCGTTCTAAATATTCAATTGCTTGTTTTCCTTTTTTCAAAAAAAGATATTTAACAGAGGAAATAAAAAAGCATTTGTTGCAATCGCGTTTTGAAAGAAAGTGTGCCGAAATAATTGATTTATTAAAATTTACACACTATGATTGGGAGCAGGTAATTTGGATATTGTTTTGCAAAAATATGGGACATCACGTTAATGAAAATGCATTTAAAAATATCGCATTGAATCTTCCATATAACATTATACAAAAATATGAAACAGATCCAATTCTATTACAATCATTAATTTTTGGAATGGCTGGATTGCTTGATAAAGAATTTATTGACATTTATCCTGAGCAATTAAAAACGCATTTTCAACGATTAAAAATATTTCATGCTCTCAAGTCAAGTCTCACAGATGTTTTTTTTCTTAGAATGAGACCCATGAATTTCCCAACTATTCGATTGGCTCAATTGTCTGCACTTTTAACAAGCCATATTGGGATTTTAAACACATTTCTCATTGAGGATGATCTTCATCATTTAAGATCATATTTTAAAGTCCAATTAAATGATTATTGGGAAAATCATTTTGTTTTCGACAAAATTTCAGCTAGATCATCAAAAATGATAGGGGAGGATTTAATCAATAATATTTTGATAAATACCATTATTCCATTGAAAATTACCAGGTCGTATGTAAGACTTGGTAAAATTGATTTTTCAATTGTGTTTTCGTTATTGAATCAAATTAAACCAGAATCAAATCGTATTTTTCAATACTTTTCAGAAAATGAAAAATTAGTTGAATCAGCAGCTGATTCACAAGCTATGATTGAACTCTATAATTCTTTTTGTAGTCAAAAAAAATGTGAAGAATGTCTTGTTGCGTATGAAATGTCCCAAAATAATTAAGATTCTGCTACCCAATTATATTCGATTTCCAATTCAATGTCGGGATGAATGCTTTCTTTAACAGGACAAGACATGGCAATATCAATCAATTTGTTTCTTTGGTCTGCATTAAAAATGGATGATGTTGGCCATGTGAAAATCATTCTGATTTTAGTGATTCTGCGAGGATTGGAGCTCATAATTTTTTCGGTTTTAATATCCAGACCTTTAAGTTGGTCTTCGAATTCCCTGCCTCTGATTGCCATTGTAGTTACTACACAAGCCGCTAATGCAGTTCCAATGAGATCAGTTGGGGAGAATCTTTCACCTTTTCCTTGATTGTCAGTGGGCGCGTCGGTTTCTATGGTTGATCCAGATTGTAAATGAGTTGCTAAAGTTCTTAACTCTCCTGTATAAAGAACGCTTGATGTCATGTTATTTTTATATAAATTTACATAACATCTTTCAATCATGCGCAGATACACTTTTAGTCTTTTACTGGTATTTTTTTGCACAACGACTTCAATTGCGCAAAAAACAATGGATAGCAATCCAACTAAAAAGAAAGAAGATAAGATTGCTAAGAGAAATAAGATCAATGAAATAATCAGGAATGAAGAAGAAGGAGTTCCTGCTTTTAATAAGCAAAGTACCTTTCAATTCAAATTGAATTTTGATGGGTATGGTTTTTTATATGAACTTGGGAAAATGAAAACACCCTACAAAACATCTATTTTTCAAATTGGATTTAGTGAAAAACAACATCCCAAAGAAGAAAAACAAACATCTTATTCAGGCGGAGGCGGATTTACCATGATTTCAAAACCGTTTGTATATGGAAAGCAAAATGTGTTTTACCAGGTAAAATTAGGTGTTGGACAAGCTATCATGATTGGAGGTAAAGGAAATAAAAATGGTGTTTCAGTTCATGCTGTTTTACTTGGTGGATTTTCTGCTGGAATGCTTCGACCTTATTATATGGAATTTGTTTCGAATACCGGGGGAACTGAAAAATTAAAATTCTCAGAATCCAATAGGTCAACCTTTTTATCTCCTGATAAAATAATAGGGGGAACAGGTCTTTCAAAAGGGTGGAGCGAAATGAAATTTAATCCAGGCATTTATGCTAAAACTGGCTTACGATTTGATTGGGCAAGATTTAATCAGGTCGTTTCTGCGATGGAATTTGGCTTTACATATGACTACTATTCACAAAAAGTAGTTCAAATGGTGGATGTTCCGGGGAAGTCATTCTTTCCAACTGGATACCTTGCTATTGTATTTGGTAACCGTAAGTGATGTAACTTTGCATTTCATCATTTTTTTCAGATGAAAGAATTACACGTAATTGATCCTGTAGTTGAGCAAAAACCTAAAAAGCCAGATTGGTTGAGGGTTCGTTTGCCGGTTGGCGAAAGTTATAAGCATGTTCGTTCTTTGGTTGATACACACAAGCTTCATACCATTTGTGAAAGTGGAAATTGTCCAAATATGGGTGAATGTTGGGGTGAGGGAACTGCAACATTTATGATTTTAGGCAATATTTGTACACGCAGTTGTGGTTTTTGTGCTGTAGCAACAGGTAGGCCTGAACCGGCAGATTGGAATGAACCTCAACGTGTAGCAGAAGCAATTCATTTAATGAAAGTGAAACATGCTGTAATTACTTCAGTTGATAGGGATGAATTACCAGATGGAGGTAGTACGATATGGTACAATACCATCAAGGCTGTCAAAATATTAAATCCATCCACTACTTTAGAAACACTTATACCAGACTTCAGAGGCATTGGAGATCAAATACAACGTATTATAGATGCTGCACCTGAAGTGGTATCACATAACATTGAGACTGTTGAACAACTCACCAGGAAAGTTAGGATACAGGCCAAATATTGGCGCAGTATGGAAGTTTTAAGAAAGTTAAAACAAGGGGGAATGAGAACCAAATCTGGTATTATGCTAGGATTGGGTGAAAAAAAAGAAGAGGTTATTCAAACCATTAAAGATCTAGCAGATAATGGAGTTGATGTAATTACCATTGGTCAATATTTACAACCTACAAGAAAACACCTTCCTGTACAACGATTTGTACATCCTGATGAGTTTTTTGAATACAAAGAAATAGGTTACAATCTTGGTATAGACTATATGGAAAGTGGTCCACTGGTAAGATCATCTTATCACAGTGAGAGACATGTAATTCCTGGTTATGGTATTGAACAATGGAAAAAAGAGCTTGTTCTCAGAGAAAATAAAGCTTAGCTAAGAATCATTTAGTTTTCCCAAACCAATGCACTTGCTCCAAGTATTGCTGCATCTGATTCTTTCAGGTGACTTACAATTATTTTTACTTTGTTTTGGAAAATCTGAATGAGATTTTCTTCCATATGTTCTCTTGTTGGCTTTAAAATCAGGTCTCCAGCTTTTGTTAAGCCACCAAATAAAATAATTGCTTCAGGGCTACTGAACATAACAGCATTAGCTAAAGCAAGTCCGAGTATCTTTCCTGTAAATTCAAATATTTCCAGGGCAAGTTTATCACCTTTAATTGCCGCATCATAAACTACTTTGGAATCGAGGTTTTCTTTATCTGCGTCATGTAAAAGACTTCTTTCTGTACTTTTTTCGAGCAATTCCAATGCGGTAAGTCGTACTCCAGTTGCAGACGCATAACTCTCCAGTGAACCTTTTTTTCCTGTACCACCATGCATTCTTCCATCTGGTATAACAATTGTATGTCCAAGTTCACCTGCAAAACCGTCATGACCATAAATCAATTGTCCATTAGCAACAATTCCACTTCCCACACCAGTGCCCAAGGTGATCATAATAAAATCCTTCATTCCTTGTGCGGCACCATACATCATCTCACCAATCGCGGCTGCATTTGCATCGTTTGTTAATTTAACAGGGAGTTGAAATTTATCACTCAATAGTTTAGAAAGAGGGATGATTCCTTTCCAGGGAAGATTTGGGGCATATTCAATGGTTCCAGAATAATAATTACCATTGGGTGCTCCAACTCCAATTCCCCTAATCCTTCCAATTCCACCACATCTATCTATCAATACAATCAAATGCTCATGTAATTCATCGATGAATGTTTCAACTTGTTGGTGTTTTTTGGTTGACATTTCTCCTGAAAAGAGAACGTTTCCAATTCTGTCTACAATACCAAACTTAGTTCCAGTACCACCTATATCAATTCCAATTGCCAATGCTTCACTTGATGTTGTGCCCATATCCCATTTATTTTAAAAAAAAGCAGTCACTTATAGTGACTGCCCAAGATACTAAAAAAAATGATTCTAATGAGATGCTGCAACTTGTGCATCTACATCCAACCCTTGTTTCTTTAAAACAGATCTTGTTTGTATAGCATGCCAAGCCAAATACGCAAAACATACCAATGGAACCAAATAAGATAATTGTGTAAAGCTACTGATGGATGGGTCTCCAACAGGATCCAGGTCAATAATAGAACCTTGGGTTGGAGGAATAATTGCTCCTCCCAGGATCATCATGATCAAGAAAGCAGAACCTTGACTGGTATATTTTCCAATTCCATTAACAGCCAATGCAAATATACAAGGCCACATTACAGAACAACATAGTCCGGTGCTGATGATAGCATAATTAGCAACCATACCTTTTGAGGTAATTGCTATAACCATGGCTGCGGTTGCCAATAATGATACAGTAAGAAGCAACTTAACTGGTTTTTCTTCTGCATACAAAAATGCCGCAACTGCAATGGCTATACATATTGGGTACATGAGGAAGTCACTTACATCATTTCCTTTGATGACATTAACTAATAAGATGATTCCAAATGCTGCGAAAGGAACAATAATGACCATAATCCTTTTGAGTTTTTTGCTCAAGTTGAAAACACTTACTGCACCTGTCCATCTACCTACCATCAATGAACCCCAATAAAGAGAAACAAGATGAGAGATATGTGACTCATCATAACCACCAAAACGCTGTTTTTTCAAAAGAGCACCAAAATTGTTATCTATGGTTACTTCAACACCAACATATATAAAAATGGCAATCATTCCTAAAACAAGCTGAGGATAAGCCATTGCTCCCCATCCATTTGGATTCTTCTTCGCAGCTGCCATAGATGCAAACAATATTGCCAAAATAATTGCTAGAGATGAAATGATTACAACACTTTTGCTGAGTCCAGTTGTTTCTTTTACCCAATCAGCGAATAAAACCGGTAAAAATATCAAACCTATGATCAATAAGACGTTCATTGCTTTAGGACTATTCTCCAATTTTTCATCAGAAGTGGTCTTGGGTAATTTCGCGTAAGCAAAAATCACAGCAGCTAGAATAAATAAGCCTGCTAAAAAGAAATATAAAGTCTGAATGTTCTCAATACTTGCTTCAACCTTACTGTTAACGCTTCCAAATAACAAAAAGCTAACAACCAATGGGCCAAGCAATGTTCCAAATGAGTTAACACTTCCACCCATATTAAGTCGATGTGCACCTGTTTCAGGACTTCCCAATGCTACTGCAAATGGTTGAGCAGCAGTTTGTTGTAAGGAGAATCCTAAAGCGATAATAAAGAACGAAACGAGCACCAGTCCAAACGTTGCCTTACCAGACCCGCTAATAAATGCAAGTGCTACTGCACCAATTACAGAAATGAGCAAACCGTATATGATTCCTTTTTTATAACCGATTTTATTGAGTAAGTCTGTACCGGTCAGAGTAGAAAATACATATAAAATGAGTGATCCATAAAAATAGGCACCATAAAATGCAGATCCAATCAATTGTGATTGAATTTGATCCAATGAAAAGAACTTTTTACAAAAAGGGATGAAAATACTGTTAGAGGCTGCCACAAATCCCCAAAAAAAGAAAACCGTAATTAAAACTCCGAACTGAGACCATTTAGTTTGCTGCTGCATATGGTAAGTAATTTTATGAATGATGAAAATAAATATATTTATTAACCTGTAAAAGTTTTTTATACAATAGATTGATTAACATTTATTACTAAATTCATCCAATTATAAATCAATATGCAGATTTTACACATTAGTGCAGAATGTTACCCCATTGCAAAAGCAGGCGGTTTAGGTGATGTAGTTGGCGCTTTGCCTGGTTTTCAAAAAGATTTAGGCAATACAGTAAGTGTAATTATGCCGATGTATCGGACATCTTATTTGTATAAACATGAATGGGATGTGGTTCATAAAAGTGGCGCTAATTTGGGTCATGCCTGGTTTGAATTTACCGTCATTCGGGAAAAATATGACAGTCAAGGTTTTGCATTGTATCTCATAGATATAAACGGATTGCTTGATAGAGAAAAGATTTATGGCTATGATGATGACACAGAGCGATTCTGTGCTTTTCAAATTGCCGTGATGAGTTGGTTAAATACATGGCCAGATTTACCACATGTTGTTCATGTTCATGACCATCACACCGCATTGATTCCTTTTATGATGCAGCATTGTTTCGGTTTTAAAAGATTAGCTGGGATTCCATCAGTACTTACTATTCACAATGCACAATATCAAGGTACTTTTAGTTGGGACAAAAGCACTTATGTACCTCAGTGGGACAGTTGGAAAAGAGGCATGCTTGAATGGAATGGAGTTATTAATCCACTTGCATCAGGAATCAAGTGTGCCTGGAAGGTAACAACAGTAAGCCAGACATATCTTCAAGAAATGCGTATTTCGAGTAATGGACTTGAACCGATTTTTGAATATGAACAAGGTAAGAGTTTTGGTATTCTAAATGGTATTGATTACAAAGTTTGGGATCCTTTAAAAGACAGTTATTTGGAACACCATTTTGATGCATCGACAATTGAACAAGGAAAAGAATTAAACAAACGTTTGTTGTGCGATAGATTTGGCTTAGATATCCATAAGCCGTTATTCATTTTCATAGGAAGATTGGTTGGAGAAAAAGCAGCAGATATTTTACCCCAAGTTGTTTTGGATAGTTTTGCTCATATTGGCAGGAAAATGAATTTTCTGATTCTTGGAAGTGGAGATCCTGAAGTTGAAGATAGATTGGAAGAAATTAAACAAATTTCGCAGGGAGACTATAATGTTTTTATTGGATACAATGAAACATTAAGCCATCAAATGTATGCTGGAGCTGATTTCCTACTCATGCCATCAAGGGTTGAACCTTGTGGATTGAATCAATTGTATTCAATGCGTTATGGTACCATACCGTTGGTTAGAAAAACAGGGGGGTTGTTTGATACTGTTAAAGATATGGGAGACGAGAATGGCTATGGAATTACATTTACCCACGCCTCTGTTGGAGATGTTACACATGGTATCCACAGAGCAGTTGAGTTATATAAAAATAAAAACGAATTTAATGCTATAAGGTCTAAATTGATGATACTTGATTTCAGCTGGGATCAAAGTGCAGAGCAATATGTATCACTTTACAAAAATTTATAGTAAATTTAGAGAACACACCATACTTATGAATAAAAACGTAATTGCAGTTATCCTTGGCGGCGGTGCAGGTACCCGATTATCACCTTTAACATCCACACGAAGCAAGCCTGCAGTTCCTATTGCAGGTAAATACAGATTGGTTGATATTCCTATTTCCAATTGCCTGAATTCTAATATAGGTAGGAT
>CANFHO010000016.1 GCA_947447005.1 Chitinophagaceae bacterium | reverse complement strand
ATGAGGTGTTTCAAATTGCACATGCTTGCTGATGATCGGTTCATCGATATCCAATCCCAATGAGAACCGTGTATTGATGCGTTCAATCGCTTGCTTGAAATCAGCAAAGACAGGCACAGAACGATATTGGTACAATAGCTGGGACGCAAATCGCAATCCATTCCATTCTTCGTCTTGCAGGTTCAATTCAGCAATAGAAAAACCAACCTCACTGTAAGCGTATCCCTTGTGTTGTCGAGAATAAACAATCGGTGCATTGTATCCAACCGGATGATCCCGTTTCATATCTGCCAAATCCTTTTCAATCGTAGATGGAGAAATATCCGTATTCAATATTTCTGCACAACGATCTGCGAGATACTCCAGCGTTGGATATCTTCTTCTTTTATCGTTGATGCATTGATCGATGATCCGGTGTCGGGCTACAGCTGACTTATTCTTTGGCATGTCATCTTGGTTTGGAAAAAATGAATCTACAAAACAACGCTATTTTATGATGTTGCTCAAATTTTCACCTTATTCTCTACACTGTGAATCATGGTTACCAGCATCATATCCAGGTTGATATTGCCGAAAGAGCCAAAAGCATGAATCGTATCATTCGAACCCTTGGTATAAAAGGGACCCTGCTCCCTGGCGAAATCGCAAACAAATGCATGCATGATTGGTCGCACGGATTTATTTTTCAACTCCTCCAAATGTGGTTTCAGGTTTTCCCATTTCTTCTCATCACATTCCTTGAGCATGTTGTTGATGGGTTTCAACATTTTCCATTCCGGCAAATTGAAAAGTTGGGTCTCTGCATCGGTATTCATGATGCGTTCGGTCAGATAACTCACGGGTTCATAATCAATGAGAAAGGTATATCCCTCTTCAATCGCTTCCTTCACCAGCGTAAAGATTTTGGTGAATTTGAAAGCATCCATATCCGTTTCGGTTTGTCCCTCGTTGGCATCTATCCAGGCATCGTTGAGTTCCTTGCAGAATTGTTCCTGCAATACTTTGATCAAATCATTCATGGAATGAAGATAGAAGGGCACTCCGCAATCTATTGGAGGAGTGAAAAATGTTTTAAAGATTTAAAAAAAATATCGGTCTGTCTGATAAATTGGTTTATCAAAATTTTATGTTCTACCTCCTAATCAAATACTACTTCACTATTTGAAGAATCTATTTTGGAAAGGAACAGCCCTGCTATAACCAACATGGCACCAAGGATGGTATAGATACTGATGACATCACCCAACCACCAGTTGGCGAGCATGAGGCCAAACAAGGGACATAAAAACAACCAAAGTCCTGCGCGAACGGGATGTATTCGCAATAACCTGAGCCACAGCTGAACAGAAATAATCGATACAGGAATTGCAAGCCATGCTACAGAAAACCAAAAGGTTTGATTGAAATGATTTTGTCTGGCCTTATAAAATACACACGTAAAAGGAATAAGAAATAAACCACCAAACAATGTCTGCCATCCATTGATCGTCATCAACGAAATATCACCCCATTCCTTCGATGAAAAATAAATGGCTGCCACGGAATATGAAATCATACTGATGAATAAAATCAAGAGACCTTTGGAGGTTACAGATGCATTTCCAAGTAGGGGCCATGCTGCAATACCAACCCCGACTGAACAAACCATCAGCGAAAGCACCAGCGGCCATGTCAGCTTTTTCTTCAATATAAAAACTGAAAGAAAACCGATGAGCACAGGATTGGTTGCAACTGACAAGGAACCTATGCCGGCAGTGACTTGCTGCATGGCAATGACATAACATCCAAGGTAAATGGTGATATTCAACAAACCATAGATGGCAGTCTGCCTGTAAATCTTAGCAGTAGGCAATGGATGTTTGCGAATCACATGAGACAAAAAGAGCAATATCCCTGCAGCCAGAAAAAAACGAATCTGCGCAATGACCAATGGTTGTGCCACTGTTAATCCCACTTTTGTTGCTGTAGAAGCGGAGGGCCACAATGCTGCGAATGTCAAACCTGTCAACAACCATGTGTAATGCTTTTTCATTGCAATTTCAGTTTGAGAAAGAATTCTTCTTCCGAAACTTCCCTAATCTCCCCAGGAAGCAGTCCATCGAGTTCTATATCTTCAATAGAAACCCGTATCAATCGTTTGCAAGGATGACCAATGGCTTTTACCATCTTCCTGACCTGATGGAACTTCCCTTCCGTCAGTGTGATCAATAGCCATGAACAGGGAACACGCTCATGCAATTCATATCCAGAGGAAAACATTCCTTCAGGTTTATCAACCATCTTGATTTCACATTTCTTCGTAAGATAATTTGCTCCATCACTTACCGGTATCTCTACACCATGTCGAATCAATTCCAACGATGCTTCTTCTACAATACCCCTAACCTGCAACAAATAGGTGCGCTTGTGCGCCACTACACTTTGAAACAATAGTCTCGTAATCTTCTTGTTGGTGGTCAACAACAACAAGCCTTCTGATTCTTTGTCGAGCCTACCAATTGCATGTATGCCCTCAGGAAACGAATGGTTGAGGTCTGCCAACAAAGGCACAGCATGCGAACTCACAAACTGTGAGACCATATTATAGGGCTTGTTTAAAATGAAGTAATGAAAATGAGGTATTGATTGCGGTTCATTCATTGATATGTTCCTCCTACCAAATTCCATTCAATTCATACAACTCCATTGAATGCACTTTAATATCACCTACTAGCTTCAAGCCTTGCTCTGAACTGTGTTTTAGTGCATCTGAAATGAAAAGTTTTCCATTTCCCATGTATGCCTCAACGGAAGTTCGATCAATGAGGAATTCAACCTTGAATCTGAAGCTCTTGGGATCTTCGTTGATGTAATTGATATGATTGAAGGTGTTGAAATTACCATCATAATAAATGATGGGGTTGCCTCTGAAATGCAATTCCATACCCAAGCCCTTGTCCAACTCAAAATCCAACACACCATGATATAATTCTCCTTTTAACTGATTCAAATCTTTGTTCACCACATCAACTGTTGTATTCTTCCATTCATGTTTTTGCGCATGCAAATTTGAAATCTCTCTTGCAGGAACACAGAACATTCTCACACCTTCTCTGGTGGTTTTCAATGTCAATTCATTAGGAAACAACATCAACTGATTGAATGGCATACCAGGTTGATCTATCCTTCCCCAACCAATCTGAAGTCGTCTTCCATCAGGAACATTGTTGTATGTCTGTGCTGCATATAATGAACCGGATGTATACATGTATTTTCCTGAAGTTGGAATGAAACGTGAGCCGTCAAATGTTCCTATCATGTATGTTCCGGATGCACCATACATAACCCATTTTTTATTCTTAGGATTTCCATCCACTGCCAATTCAAAAAACTCAGGACACTCATAAAAACCATCAACCTTGCTTTTATACGTCCAGTGTTTCAAATCTTTCGAATTGTAAATCTCATTGAAATTGACATTGTATTTTACCAATACCCATGTTTTTGTAGGTTCATACCAAAATACCTTGGGATCACGGTCTGCACCTAACACTGGATTGCCTTCATATTTTTTGAATGTTCGTCCATTGTCCAAACTATACGCAAGATTTTGTGTCTTCTTCTTGCCTGCAGCTGTATATATGGCAACCAATGCATTCTTTCCCCATCCTGCATCATTGTTTTTATCAACCACAGCAGATCCTGAAAACATGGTGCCAAGTGAATCAGGATACAATGCATCAGGCAGTTCTTTCCAATGCAATAAATCCTTGCTCACAGTATGACCCCAATGCATGTTTTCCCAATCCCTTTCATACGGATTGTGCTGATAGAACATATGATATTCTCCATTGTGGTAAACAAGTCCATTAGGATCATTGTTCCATCCACGTTGTGAACTGAAATGGAATTGTGGTCTGTTGGTTTCCTTATATAAACTATCCTGACCTGCAAAGCGATCAGACTGATATATCATATCAATTCCTTTCACTTGCTTACTGAAATGAAATGTGATGTTCTTTCCTTTCCACTGCGAAACATCTTTGAAAACCCAATAATCTGGTTTGGCATCTGCAATACGAATGACAGCATAGGTAGACAATTCCGGAATACCACTAAATGAAACCTTTTGCCTGGGCTCGTTGTGTGTGATTGGAATATTGATATAATTTTTTTCAATCTTGAACTCCTTGACAATGTCTTGGGCATGCAAGCCCATTGCAGAAAAAATACAAATTAAAAAGAACTGAATTGATTTCAAATTCATTAAATGATGTTTATTCATGAGTTGGCTTATGATATCTGTCCAATGCATACAATGCAAAACTTGCAAGCCAATGATCTCCTCCATAGTTTCCACTGGTTACATTGGGTAAGGCTTTTTTCAGCATGATGGATGCATTCTGTTCAAATAATTTTTTCCATGGATGCGATGAGGGCAACACATCTGCAATACCTTTCATGCACCAGGCCCTGCTCAATGCCAATCCATCGAGATGTACAATCTGCATATCCGTTCTATCACTCACCACTGGCATTTCAATAATTCTTTTCAAACTCCGTGGTTCATAAAATTTATTCAGCCATGTGATGAAAGTGGATTTGGGCAATACCATCTTCATAAGATCTGCAATTTCCAGACTGGGACTTAAAAAATCAGAACCATCCGGTTCCAGATAGGCTGGTGTAGCTGTATTCGAGAGATAAAAATAGGTAGCACGTTGTACCAACGCATGTTCAAAGGAAGTATCCTTTACCGTCCTTGCCCATTCCAAAGCAAACACCATTCCAAAGGCAGTATTGGGATGCACGCCGGTTCTGTTGGGATAGGTTTGTTTGTGAAGATATTTCTTCCATAATTCGAGCACTTTTTTGGTAAGTGGTTGCAAGGCTGCATGCCATTTTTTTGCCAATGGATCATTCCATGTATACAATTCCTGATCGAGTTTCAACAACCATGCCCAGCCATAAGTGCGTTCAAATGATGATGAAGTTTTGTACTTTGAAAAATAGTCTGCTTCAGCATTTATCTTAGACGGCTCAAAACTCCCATTCAACAATGCGATGATGCTATCTCGCATGCTAATCTGTGGATATAGTTTTAAGACTTTTACCAACATCCAATGTCCATGTACACTGCTATGCCAATCGAGGCATCCATAGAAAGAAGGATGCAGTTGGTTAGGCAATAACATGGCATCAGAAGCAGCCTCAATGGTATGTCCGTTGCGATTTGGATATTCATTGTTGATGCAATGCAATGGCAACCGAGCCAGCTTTGAAACCTGCTCCAGGTCGAGTGTTTGTGCGTTTACCCATTGAAAAGCAAAAGACCCTACAATACACAACAGGATATTTCTCATCTGAAATTATTGCTTCAAATATGTTTTTGAATAATTCACTTTCAGTGCATCCAAGATGGCAGAGTGACCCGTTACACGATTTTTAAACTCCTCATAATTTTTTTCTTTGCGAGGGGCCCATGCTACTTCTGCAAGTGCCAATGCTCTTGGGAATGTCATGTACTCTACATATTTAATATCGCCAATGTATTCTGTCCATATATTTGCCTGAACACCCATCACATGTTTTGCTTCTTGTTCTGTCAACTCAGGCAAATAAGGTTCGAAAGAGTAGCACTTAGACAATGGAAGATTTCCGCCAATGGCCAATGGTTCTGTTTTTGAATCACCCTGATAATAATCAAGATAGAAGAAACTGTTAGGCGACATCACGACGTCGTGGTTTTGTTTTGCTGCTTCCACACCACCTTTCACGCCTCTCCATGACATGACCATGGCGTTTGGTGAAAGTCCGCCTTCCAATATTTCATCCCATCCCAACATCTTTTTACCTTTCGAAGTGATGAATTTATCTATTCTTCTAATGAAATAACTTTGCAATTCATGTTCATCTTTCAAGCCCAGTTTTTTGATCATATCCTGACAAAAACGGCTTTCTTTCCATTGTGTTTTCGGACACTCATCGCCACCGATGTGAATGTATTGTCCTGGGAAAAGATCCATCACTTCCGTCAACACATCTTCCAGGAACTTGAATGTTTCCTCTCTTGGAAAGAGCACATCTTCCGAAACGCCCCATTTGGTGCGCACTTCATATATTTTATCCGGATTTCCACCAAACTGTGGATAGGCTGCCAATACTGCCTGGGAGTGCCCTGGCATTTCAATTTCAGGAATGATATTGATGTATTTTTTTGATGCATAAGCCACAATATCTTTCACCTGATCTTGTGTATAAAAACCGCCGTATGGTTTGCCATCAAATTTATTGTCGCGATAATGTCCTACAGTAGATTCTTTTCTTATGGAAGAAATTTTTGTAAGTAAAGGATATTTTTTGATTTCGATTCTCCATCCCTGATCCTCGGTGAGATGCCAATGCATATTGTTCAACTTATACATGGCCATCAGGTCGATGAAATGTTTCACATCATCCACAGAAAAAAAATGTCGACCCGCATCCAACATCAAACTTCTGTAAGCAAAGCGTGGAGCGTCTTCAATTGAGCAATTGGGAATTTGTATTTCAGCTGATGTTGCATTTTCAGCAAAGCTGCTGGCCGGCATCAATTGTAAGAGGGTTTGCAAGGCATAAAAAGCACCTTTACCTGTTTTTGATTGAACTTCAATTTTTTTAGAACTGATTTTCAAGTTGTATGCTTCCTCACCCAATGAATTGTTGGTTGTGAAAACGATGGATGCAGATTTTCCTTTTTTAACGATTGGATTCTTGCCCAAAGTTTTAGCAACCTGCGAAGCCAACATATTGGCTATTGGCAGTAATTCATCATTATCATATGAAATGGAAGTTTTCAATCCCACTTTAAAACCACCTTCCGCTTTTTCCAATTTTGCCGGATAAGGAATCAGGTTGTAGGTATTTTGAGAATAGCCAATCTGAACTAAAAAAAGAAGTAGAATAAATAGGTAACGCATCGTTGGTTTTTTAGGATTTGAAGTTACTTAATAATAGGGAAAGAGGCAAGGAGGCAAAGAGGCAAAGAGAATTTTGGTGCAAATCCAACATTTATTCGAATTTGCAAATCCAATTTTAATCCTCTTTGCCTCTTTGCCTCTTTGCCTCTTTGCCTCTTTGCCTCTTTGCCTCTTTGCCTCCTTGCCTCCTTGCCTCTTTGCCTATTGACACCCATCCCCCTTACCCCTGTTCACTGCATACGCACCTACGCTGGCACCAACTTTTAAGCCAACTTCACAATCAGCCCTGTAGTGAATTCCACCAACCAATCTTGATTTAGATGCTTCCTCAGCCATGGCGGAATATGCACTGGCACGTTCAGGAATCATATATCCTAAAACGGCTGCTGCTGCACCGCTGAATGTTGAATGACCAGAAATATAGGCTGGAAAATTTGGTGTGCCTGTCAATGTTTTTATTCTTGGGTCCAATTGTGCAGGACGTGGATTGAAATAATAATATTTGGTATTCCAACATACGATGGCAGCATCCATCAATGCCATATTCAACAAAGCCATATTTCTTGCCCAACGAACTTCGCTGTAATTTTTCTTGATAAAATCTTCAGCAGCAATGGCATTCCAGTGGCCAGGAGGGGTGCATGTTCCAACACCATCTGCCCAAAACAACACAATCCTGTTGTTTTCTTTGGTTGGATTTTTAACGTAATTATACACCTCTTCTGTTTCTTTTTTCATTTGATCACTTGAAGTAGATGGTGGAGGTCCTGGCCTCAATGCAGTAACCGTTGCGGTATCAAACAAGAAAGGAGTGACCTTCCCATACAAGGGTAACATGGGTGGTCTTTTAGGACTTTCCAAGCTGATCCAGGGAATCTCACCTTTTGCTCTTGTATTGTTTTCCAGTGCAGACCAATCGGTAGAGGTACCAACAGCCTTGCCTGCATTGTCCACTTTGGCTTTGGCAATGAACACATTCGCAATTTGTCGGCCCAAAGCTTCGCCTGCAACAATATCACTTCTGGTAGCAGCGCCCGACATTAACGCACTTCTTTCATGGGCTTCTGCTTTCATTTGAATATTTGCAATCTCAGTCGGAAAAAACAATTTCATCATTTCTGATGTAACACCTGCCAACACAGCTGCTTCAGAAGGATACGATGGTAATGCAGATTGTGATACCTGTGTTTTAATGGTTGCATCAACCATGAAAGGGGCAGGTCTGTTGTATAGTTTTTTATAATGCCAGCAAGCCACCAAGGCATCGTATTGAGCCGCTGCTATATATGCATAAGCTCTTGCAGCATAGGGTGGATTTGCAAATGGGAACAATGGATATGCAAAAGGATTTGCAGAACTTGGAATGGGATATGTACCATCAGCATTTTGATATGGAGGCAAATTGTATTTTGCAACCAATTCTCTCATCAATTCATTCCAACGTAAAACGCCGCCTGCCGCCCAATATTTAATTTGGTCATTTTGCTCTGCTGTCAAATTACTTTGATATCCTTTTATTTCATTGAGTTCTGCGAGATAGTTTGCAGAATTCGTTGCGGCAGGAATGGCCACTGAAAAAGTATCGGGTCGTGTCAATAAAACTGTTTTCCATGTGCCTGCTTGTAGATCTGTGCTTGCAGGATTCAACGGTGATAATTCATCAGTTCTTCCATTAATTTCTTTTTTGCATTGCGAAAAAGAAATGGCAAGTGAAATGAATAATATGGTATGTAATATTTTTTTCATCTTAATTTTTTTGTGTGGTGGTCTCTTCTTTTTTTATTGTTTTTTTCTTCTTCGGTGAAAAGTCCAGGATATAGAACACACCTGCATTATAGCTTACAGATTGCCCTACATTTCTACCTTTCAATACCTTACTCACTCCACCGGTCAATGACAATCCTGATATTTTTTCAATTTCATATTTGAGGTTGATGCCTGCAAATGTTGAATTCATTTTATTGCTTGGAAAGGGCATGTTATTTTTTGTGATGTCGAAACCACCCAGTGTTTTCATATCATACAACAAACCTTCTATAATCCATTTCGAAGTTCTGTATCCTGCCCTCAACCCTGCAACATTTGCATTGGGCATTTGAACCTTGTCGCTTAAAATGAAATTTGTTGTGAAATATGAATTTCTTTCAATACTGATATTTGATCTGAGTGTATATGTTTCAGAAGCGGTTACAAAAAAATCGCCTTGCTGATAATCCAGGAGCAATCTACCCGACAAAGTTTTACTTTTCATCCCAATGGATAGAGGTAAATAATCTGAAATATAATTGGTTGCAGGAATGGATACTCCTCCTAATGTGTATATAGCGAATATTCCTTTGCCTAAATCTTTTTCCAATGGCATCCATTTCAGCCATAGCGAAAGATCTTGGATGCCTTGTTGACTATGTAAGACTCCTTTTGATGCATTTGTTTTAAGGTATGGCAATCCGAAAAGAAGATTCAAGTTGTCTTTCACACCATAGTTTCCCATTACACTCCAACCTTTTGTGGAAATGGTACCTATATTATCATTGGTTCTTTTAAATGTGCCTTCCCAATAACTATTCCATGAATTTCCAACGTTCATCAATCCTGTACAAAAATTATTTTTTGTCATCATGATAGCGTCTTGATCTGTTTGTGATTTAGCCGATCCGAAAATGCTTATCAAACAGGCTATGATGATAGCCTTTTTGGCAGGTATGTTTTTTCTCATTTTGCAAAGTTGTGTAGAAGTATAAAACTGTAATACATATGCATGTACATACATATGATCTAATGCAGCAACATTGTTGCTGTATGAAATTCAAAAAATGTATGAAAGACTAAGCTTCTGGTGGCTGATCGAATCCTCGAAGAAATGAGGAGGATTCATGATTGACATGCTTTGAAGCATGCGTAAGAAATGCAGTTTCCGATAGGAGATGGATCAACTGTATACCCTCTACAGTAAAGTCTGGGATCGAAACTTTCACGGTTTGGGATCCTGATGATTTCTTTGAAGAATTCGTTGTGGCAATCTCATTTATTTGCTTGGAAAAATCTTCCTTGCTTTTTTTGATGGATGTCTTTGTAAAGTTCGGAATACAAAGAATCTCTAAATTCCCTTTGTAGACCCTTTTCTTTACATATTGATATGTTATGCCATTGATATCGATGCTTCCATCAGCAGAAGTGTATTCCTCTGAACCGGAACCATAAGGTAGTTCAAAAGGTATTTTGATACTGATGAGTTCATTGTTGTTATAATGCCAATTGTCGAGCTTGGTTTGCATATCCGTCATGGCCTTCTTTTCGAGATAGCCAGCAATAATTTGATAGCCAAACCAGTTGACTGCCAAAAGCAAAATGAATGATATGGAAATGAGCTTTCTTTTCATTATCCTTTAGAAGGCTTTCCGCATTGTTTACCTGATTTCATATGCTTACAGGTACCACCCTTAGCGTCTTTGCATTCAGGCTTTGAGCAAGTAGTGGTTTTTTCTTTTCCGTTTCCTGACTTTTTATCCTGTGCATTTCCGATAAAGGCAACACAAACAAGTGCAAGAGCTAGTATTACTTTTTTCATACTTGTAGATTTCGGACCGGAAAAATAGTTATTTTTTTCCTAATTGGCATGAATTGTCAATTTTTGAAGGGAAATTTGCAAAAAGACAATTATGTTTCGTACCCTACTCCTTACCTCTCTGGTCTTCTTCGCCTCTTGCGCCAGCATAAAAAAGGTTTCTGATAGATTGCATGGCAATGGGCATGAGGCACAAGTCACGAACCAAAAGTCACAGGTCAAAAGTCACGAGGCACAAGTTTCCGCTGTTGAAACCAAAAGCACAGCCATTGTAGCCCAAAAAAATCAGAATGCATCTCCAAAACCAAACATCGAAAATCGAACATCGAATATCGAAAATAAATCATCGATAAACCCTCCAATCAAAGTAATGCGCGAATTTCGTGCTGCTTGGGTGGCAACGGTTGCAAATATCGACTGGCCAAGCAAACCTGGTTTGTCGGCCTACGAACAACAACAGGAAGCCATTGAATTATTGGATTTTCTTAAAGACAATCAGTTCAATGCCGTTGTTTTTCAAGTAAGACCTCAGGCGGATGCATTGTATAAAAGTGATATAGAACCTTGGTCATATTTTCTTTCCGGAAAACAAGGGGATGCTCCAGAACCTTTTTACGACCCATTGGCTTTTTGGATTGATGAAGCCCACAAAAGAGGATTGGAGTTGCACGCCTGGCTGAATCCATATCGCGCTTTTCATACCAATGGCAATACCATCAGTGATAAATCAATTGTCAAAACAAACCCTGAATTGGTATACAGGTTACAAGAAGGTTATTATTGGATGGATCCTTCTTTAAAAGCTACGCAAGATCAAACCAGCAGGGTTGTAAATGATATTGTAAAAAGATATGATGTAGATGGTATACATTTCGATGATTACTTTTATCCATATCCATCGTACAATGGCGGAAAGGATTTCCCTGATGATAAATCATACAGTGCTTATCAACAAAATGGAGGCTCCTTATCAAGAGGAGATTGGAGAAGGGATGCTGTAAATACACTCATTGAAAGGATCTATAAAGAAATCAAGGCTGAAAAGAAATATGTAAAATTCGGTTTGAGTCCGTTTGGAATATGGCGACCTGGATTCCCTTCTTCTGTTACCGGGTTCGATCAATATGACAAACTTTATGCCGATGCAAAGCTTTGGTTGAATAAAGGATGGATAGATTATTTTGCACCTCAATTGTATTGGCCAATCAATAAAACAGGACAAAGATTTCCGGATTTACTATCATGGTGGCAGAGTGAAAACATTTTACAACGTCATTTATGGCCAGGCATAAGTGTTGTGAACAATAAACCATCTGTTTCTAACTCACAAGAAATTTTGGATGAAATAGGACTCACCAGAAGTCTTGTTTCAAAAAGCATGGGTGCTATTCACTGGAATATTTCTTCACTGGTTAAGAATCCAGAACTTGCTGAAAAGCTGATGGATGGCCCTTATACAGAAGCAGCCTTGATACCGGCATCCCCCTGGCTAGATAATATCATGCCTTCAGCTCCTGTTGTTTCAATTCAGAAAAAGGATAACGATCTTCAGGTAAATTGGAAGTCTAAAGAGACTGATCTTTCACAATGGATTGTTTATTCACAATATGGCAACCAATGGGAGTATGCCATCTACTCAAAAACAGAAAACACTACCAGTTTACCCTTGCAAGTAAAAAACAACAATGGGCTGTCCAATGTCTTAAAAAATATCATTGTTACTGCAATTGACAGGGCTGGTAATGAAAGCGAATCATATCTCGTTCCCATTCATTGATTAAAGATTTATTTGGACTGAAAACATAATATAACGTGGTACGATAGCCACACTCGTTGTTTGTGTGAAATAAGCAGCATAAGGCCTTTCTGTATACATAGTTTGATTCAGGAGATTGTGCATTTTCAATACACACATCAGCCTTTCAGAAATTGTATGTTCAAGATACCCATCTAAGAATGTTGTTGAATACATATATTGTCTATTCTTTAATAAGACTCCATAGATGGATGCATAGGTCTTTTTTGCAATTTCACATTTAAACTTTAGGTCTGCCCTTGTAATAAAATCATGACTGTTCCCATTTTCTTGCATGGGTTTCATCTGCAAGAAAGTTGATCTGTATAATACACTTGACTCCACATTCAATTTTGTATTCCAATAACTAACTACTCCTACCTGAAATTCAGAAAAAATAGTGCTCATGTTATTTTTACTTCCATTGAATGATATTTTCTGATTGCTGCTGTTCACACGGATATCTACATAAGGTTTAATCTTATATGGAAATAAATTCTTTTGAATTTTACATGAAGAGGAAATGAACATACCTTCTTTGCCCAATTCATATCCATGGATAGAATAAAAATGAAATTGATTGAGTGTAGGCAGCAGGGAATATATTTTTTTTTCTATTGATATATTAGATGAAACTGAGAATCCTTTATATAAATCATTGTAGGCTTTTGCAAGATGTAAACTTGCTTTCACAGGATATACAATCGTTGGCGCGCCATTCATAAACTGCATTTGGGTATTCAGGATGGGTGAAGTAAAATATAGATTTTTATTGGGCAGCCCTCTTGTAAGATTGAAAAATAGATTTGTTGTTCTGAAAGCATTCTTCTGATAATTCAATGACATCAATACATTTCCAGTAAGCTGTTGTGTTTTCTGATTTTTCCAAATGGAACCAGAAATACCCAATGAGGAATGCAATGATATCATCAGATGTTTATTGATTTCTTGTTCACGTTTTCCATATATAGATATTCTATTTAAATGAAAAATTCCATTGGATGAAACAATTTCAATACTGTCTTGCATTTGTTTGGCAAAAAGATTATTCAATGTGTATAAACGTTGATTCTCCAATTTAATTCCCAATTGAAAAAAGCTTTTTTTCCATTTGAACAAAATTTTCAATCCTGATGTAAACATCCGCTCTGTTGCTTTTGCATCATCGATTAGTATTGAAGACCCTGTAGGTACCCCTTGTAAAAATGGTAAAGCATGTGAAGAAATATCCAAATGATTTTTAGGCTTGCCTATAACTAAATTAGATTCTGATTCAAGCACATATTTTCTACTTAACTGAAATGTTTCATTTGCTTGTATTGCTAACATCCTGAATAATCCAGACATATTCGTCATAGCAGTATCCATCAAGGGTAGTGTTGAATATTGAAGATTAGCACTTGATTGTCTGTTATTAGTCAGATAGAATTGATATGATGAAATATGACGCTTTAAATTATCATACTTCATATTAAGATGTAAATCAGTTTGATAAAATGCTTTTCTATTGAATTGCTTATTTTCATATTTCAATTCATCCATGCCTGGAAATAAAAATGATGAAATAAGATCCTGACGATGGATTAACTTTTGTTCTGATATAATAAGTTTTGTTAGAAGTGATAGATGTGGAAATATTTTATGCGTATGGCTAATATTCACTCCTTTATCATTGTTATTTCTCAAATAGGTTTCTGCAATATCATCGGTAAGATAGGTGGGTATATAAGAATAGGGGAACCTAAAAGGAGCAAAATTTTTTATCAGAGCATTATCAGGAAATAATGAAAATGTAGGATTTCTTCCATGATTGTTCATATCAAAAAACATCAGGGTAGTTGCTCTCTTATAAATGGAGATAACATTCCCATCCAGCTCCTTTTTTTTGAAATCTGGTGTTGTACCAAAGGTGTGTTGCGCATTGACTTTATATTTTTTATGTTCATCTACTACCAGATTAATTGCTTGCTCATCTCCCCATTCTACAGATGAAAGCAGGCGGTTCTCATGATACCTCTTTACCAACTCCACTCTACTAATGAGTCCCGCCTGCAGGTTTTTTGTTATTGCTTCATATTTGTTTCCAGTCAGATCTTCTCCATTAATCATTATATGCTTTATTTCCCGACCATTGAACATCACCCTTCCATTTTCATCAACACTGAATCCCGGCATAAATGAAAGTAGGTCTTTCACCTTATGTACTTCATTGCTCATGAATGCCTTTGCATCATAGATAATGGTATCGTTTCTTTCTACGAAATTCCTTTTCCGATCAACAATACGTACACCTGGAAGAGTTTTTACAGGTAAACTGTCTTGTGCTTTTGTTATAGATGGAATCAGAAAAATATATATCATAAGACAATATCGGAACATCAATCTATCCTTTCCCATGTATGCAACTTTAAAGTCGATTTGGTTTGACAACTGAGACAGTTGCCAGTTTGTTGTGATGCCAGATATTGTGATACCCGATTAAATGTTTTCTTCACTTCATTTGCATAATTATTATACCCGGGCACATTGCCATGAAGAAGTTTATCAAATGAATGAAATTCTATACTCGGTATATTTTTTTCAGATTGAAATTCAATATGCCAATTGTCTTCATCATCGTACGCTTCCAGGATAAGCCCTGGTAAACCACCCAATTTCCAGGGGCCATTCATAACAGGAATACTTGGAGCATACCAAACAATGTAAGTCCTCCCTTTGAATACTGTTTTGGCATTTTCACACTCAAAATTTGAAATATATTTTTTCTCTTGAAGGAACTCCCAATGCATTGGGTATAAGGTATCAGCATAATAAACAGCTCGCTGATTCATGTCATTGATTTCAAATATGAGTGAGTTGCTTTCCATGTCTTTGAATACGGTGAAAAGACTATCCGGTTCTAAGTCGACCATGACCAAATGACTATCCTGCCTATTGTTTGCATCTGCTTTCATGGTGTATAAAGATTTATCACCTTGAATGATAAGTGATGCATGATAATTTTTATAGCCAATGCCTCTGTCGAACATGCTATTGTATCTGCATGTATATTCAATTTTTTTTGAAATGGTTTGACCCTCTGCTTCCTGACTTAGAGATAAATAGGTCAGGATGAGATAAATAATAACTTGTATAATAAATTTCATTTGATTTGTTTTTAATGATTAAAAGCACAACACCCGAATGGTTTACCTAATCCAATACCTGTTTAACTGTTTTAATTGCCTCTTGCAAACAACTTGCTGCTTTTTCAGTAGCCTGCTGACATGAAGCAGCAGTGCCAGTGCAGCTTACCTCAATTCCAATGAATCCGAGAAATAAACTTCCTTTCAATGTAACAGTACATAGCCCCGCATCCGTTTCTTCATACAAACCAGAGATCAAATTTTTACACTCCTGATGTGTTTCAATCTTTACCTTTCCTTCTTGCACCTTACTTGTTGTTGCTGCTTTGGTTATGAATGCAGCAAATAACAAGCCACTCATCATGATGATTTTTTTCATACTCACTATTTTAAATGGTTTTAAAAATGTATCGGGTGTTGTGCCGATGTTTCATAAGCATTTGCGCTTATGAAGAGTAAAAATAAATGGATACGAAAGCCTTAAAAAGGTGTTATCACCAGAATGGAGTGGGAATATTCTATTTTAAAACGGTGTAATTCACCTTGTCTGGTTTACTTTTGCAATCATTATTATGGGACAAAATAAGCTTCAGCGCTTTGCAGATATAGCAAGTTTCAACAATGTATATGAGTACCCTGAAAACATGAAGGGTAAGTGGAATGGTCATTTCAATAATACATTTCCTATCACCCTAGAATTGGCATGTGGAAAGGGTGAGTATGCGATTGGACTTGCCGCCTTACATGCTGACAGAAATTTCATTGGCATTGATGTAAAAGGAAATCGTATTTGGGTAGGTGCAAAAAGAGCTTTAGATAATGACTTAAACAATGTTGCTTTTTTGCGAACTCAAATTGGAATGATTGATTCCTACTTCAGTACAAACGAAGTAAATGAAATTTGGATTACTTTTCCTGATCCACAGTTAAGGATCTCAAATATCAGAAGAAGACTTACACATCCAATTTTTTTAAGAAAGTATAAACAATTTCTGTCTCCTGGTGGTTATATCAATTTAAAGACCGATTCACCCACCTTGTATGCATTCACAAAGGCAGTGATTGAAACTTATGGGTTTGAAATGGTTGTTGATTCAAATGATATTTCTCGGGATTTTCCTGGTCATGCGGAGTTGGAAATTAGAACACATTACGAAAATCTTGATATCGCCAAGAGTAAACGTATCCATTATTTGAAATTCAAAATTGATGGAAACATTGACCAGGCATTGGATGAATTATTGAAAGAAAAAGTTATTCAAATTGAGAAAGGAATAAAAGAAGGTTTTTACAGAGATGAGAAAAAAGCTGATTGAAGGAATACATTACAATTATAATGACCAGGGTTTCATGGTCCTGACAGCTCAATATCATATCGAAAATGGAACATGTTGCGGAAATGGCTGCATGAATTGCCCTTACGATTTTAAGAATGTTCCAGAGCCAAAAAAATCTGAATTGAAAAGCAAGAGACAAGTTACGAGTGACGAGTAACAAGTGATGATTAGTAAATCTAAGTGATACAATTCACCTTTTTATTACAATGCCAATTCCTGTTCTGGGTCCCAGTATAGGTTTTTGAAATCAACTACTTTATCATTCTTAATTTCAATTCCTTCCTTTTCTAGTAACTCCTGCATCAGAGTAGGGGTAGCAAAATGATTTCTCCCTGTAAGTATGCCATTACGATTTACTACACGCTGTGCAGGAACCTTAGGTTTTACACCATGTGATGCATTCATAGCCCAACCAACCATTCTGGAAGAAAGTCCCGACCCAAGATATTTTGCAATACTTCCATAATTGGTAACGCGCCCTTTGGGTATCTGACGCACAACATCGAACACATCTTCAAAGAAATTTCTTTGATCAACCTTAACAGAAGATTCCTTTTTTACTTTTCCAGTAACTTGTTTCTTGTTTCTTGTCACTCGTCTCTTTTATTGATAATAAGGACTAATCATCAAATAAACTATCACACCTGTTACGGATACATAAAACCATATAGGCCATGTGATTTTAGCAAGTTTTTTATGCGCAGGCCATTCGGCAATCAAAGCCCTGTAGGAAGTATATAAAATAAAGGGAAGAATGATGGCAGCAAGAAGGATATGCGTTACCAATATGAAATAATAGACATATTTAACTGGCCCTTCACCGAGATATGATGTTGAATCAGAAAATAAGTGGTGACAAATATAAGAGACAAGGAAGAGCAACGATAACACCATAGCAGCCATCATGACTGTTTTATGTAATATAAATTTGCTTTGTTTCACTGCCACCAAACCAACAACAAGAAGGACTGACACGAGTGAATTGATCACTGCATTGGCTTTTGCAAACAAATGAACATTGAATGGGAGTTCAACATCAAGCTTCAGTTTTGATAAAACAACTACTGCCACGAATACGATTACTGAAAAAAGGATGATCAATAGATTTGCTCTTTTGTCGTTTTTCTTCATGCTTGCTTGCAACATAGTTATACTTTTTAGCTTTAAAAATTTATTTTCTGAATAGGTTTCTTTTTCTTTTTTTATCCCGCTCCATACTCAATAACACGATGTCTTTAATTAACTTCTCAATATTGGAGCTATCCATTCCATTGTACCATCCACGCACTACCTTGTCCCTGTCCAATAAAAAGATATTTTGAGTATGTATGAATCCAGTATCGATATTGCCTTCAGCTGCAATAGATGCCTTGAATTCATTGAATGCAATATTATATATTTCCTTCCGATCTCCAGTCAAAAACCACCAGGTATCATGATTGATTCCGTACTTATCTCCATAAGCCTTCATTCTGGTAACAGAATCCCTATCAGGATCAATGGTAAATGAAACAAAGCGTACTATTGAATCTGTTTTATTAAATGCTGTTTGAATCTTTTTGATATTTTTGGTAAGGGTTGGACATACATTCGGACAAGAAGTAAAAATGAAATCAGCAATGATGATTTTATCACCCCAATCTTCCAAACCCACTTCTTTTCCAAACTGGTTTTTGAGTTTGAAAGGCTTTACTTTATGCCAAACCGTATCATTAACAAGCCTTCCTTTTTCCATTCGACTGGTAACGGTATCATAAAAATACCTTCTGGGCATGTTAATAGCATCGCTGCTGTACTTGCTAACGATCAAATAACTCGCAACCGGCAGTATCACAGTAATGAGTATGGCAATGAATATTTTTGTTTTCATATATATTATTTAAACAAAAAAAGCATCATTAAGGTTTTATCCTCAACAATGCTTTTTATGAATATCTTAAATCATCAATGATGTGCTTCTTCAGCGGGTGCAGCTTGTTGAATAACTGCAGGTTGTGATTTACCCCTGGTATTTCTGAGGTTTTTCCAAGAATCACCTTCCCAAAGGAAAGCAGCAATGAACCATACAAAAAGCAATAATGGAACAACGATGGTCATGATAAGATTCTTGAGTTCTTCACCCAAATGCATGAATATTCCAACGATATAAAAAGCTTTTGCAAGTGATAGAATTACAATAACCCCTTTTATGAAGAGTTTAAGTCCTGCAGCCAAAGGAATAGCATACATGGTAAGACCCAATCCCAATTCGATGATGGTGATCACAGAGAGGATTACTGTTGTCTTGATGATCTTCTTGATTACCTCTTCGCCTCCAGCCTCGTGGTGAAAAGTAATTTCTGGTGAATCGCTATGTTGCATGATACGTTTCTTTTAATTTTTTGATTAAATCAGATAGAAGCAAAGGAATACGAAAACCCATACCAGGTCTACAAAGTGCCAGTAGAGACCAGCTTTTTCAATCATCATATAATGACCTCTTCTTTCGAATGTGCCATTGATGGTCATCAACAACATAACGATATTGATAACAACACCAGACAATACGTGGAAACCATGGAATCCAGTGATTCCAAAGAAATAACCTCCAAAGGCAACCGGACCCGTAGTTCCTACATGGTGACCTTCATGCATCATATGCGTAGCAGGACCCCATGGGTTCATAGTTACTGTTGTACCAATATGTTGGATTTCGCCTTTTATCAAAACGGCATGATCACCAGTTATCAAGTGTGTCCACTCCCAAGCCTGACAGCCTAAGAATGCAATGCCACCTATAATTGTCCAAATCATCCATTTTATAACACCTTCCTTATCATTCTTATGCCCGGCATGAACTGCAAGAACCATTGTAACAGAACTCACAATGAGGATGAAGGTCATCAAACTCACGAAAGCAAGTGGCAAATTCGCATGCCCTGCAAAAGGGAATGCATTGAATACCTGGTTAGGATCAGGCCAAAAGTTCTGGCTGAAACGGATTGTACCATAAGAAATCAGGAATGCGCCAAAGGTGAAGGCGTCACTCATGAGGAAGTACCACATCATAAGCTTACCATATTCAACATTGAAGGGGCTTTTACCGCCGCTCCACCATTTGGTTTGCATCTGTGCTTGGGCTGTTGCCATGTCGTTTACTTGTTTAAAGGTTTCAATACAACGGGACTTATTTCATCCAGTTGAAAAATATAAATAAGTAGATCCATAAAGCATCTACAAAATGCCAATACGTAGAAGCAATCTCCAGTGGTACAGTGCTGTACGTTCGGGTTGTACTTCTGAGTGCCCGGATGGCCATAACGATAAATGTTACGACTCCGCCGAGAACGTGCAGACCATGTAAGCCAGAGATGGCCAGCAAGAATGAATAAGAAGCATTCGAACCTGCACCTACCAAACGGATATCATGACCTCCAAAACTTGCAAATCCAACGATCTGCATGATTAAAAAAAGAACTCCCAACAAAGTGGTTGTTAACATCCACATCCTGTACACAGCCATTTCCCTTTTTTTCAAAGCACTTAGTGCCAATTGAACGGTTAAACTGCTGATCAAGATGGCTGCTGTTGAATACCAAAAAATGGTTGGTATTTCAATCATCAGCCAGTTGGCTTGACTTCTCTTGACGATGTATGCACTGGTTAAACCTGCAAACATCATCAGGATACTTCCTATTGCTACCCATAAAGTAAATTTATGGGGATGAATTTTATTTTTTTGTTCGCTCATTGCTTTTGTTATTACTTACAATTTTCAACTAAGTTTATCAGCCAATAAAGCCAACAATACTACTGGTAAATATATGTAAGAGCTAAACATTACCCTTCTTGCCGCTTTCACATCCATGTCATTGAACAACCTGATACACTGAATTAACATAAACAGATTTGCCAACGTTACTACTATCAAGCTAATCCAACCACTCATTCCAATTACAAAAGGAAATACACCAATTGGAATAAGGATTACAGAATACAAAATTGCTTGTACAGCTGCATATTTGGTTGGTCCGCCGGTTGTGGGCAAGAGTTTGAATCCTGCTCTGGTATAGTCTTCATGAGATACCCAGGCAATTGCCCAAAAATGAGGAAATTGCCAGAAGAACTGCAATGAAAATAAAACCCAACCACCAAAACCCAACGCAGGATCTCCAGCTGCCCAACCTATCAAACATGGAAGAGCACCAGGTATGGCACCTACCAATACAGAGATTGAGTGAACTTTTTTTAAAGGGGTATAAACAAACCCGTATAAAAAAAGGCTGAAAGCAGCAATGCCTGCGGCAACCCAATTGAACCACAATCCGATGATGAAAATTCCAGCTACAGCGCTAAAAACTGAAAAGGTTGCAGCTACGTCGACCGACATCCTTCCGGAAGCCACTGGTCTTGATGCTGTGCGTTTCATTTTTGCATCTGTGTCTTTTTCTGTGATCTGATTGATGGCATTCGCTGCTCCTGTTACGAGCAATCCACCTACAAAAAGTAAAAGAACTGATGTGATGTCAAATGTTGTTCCCGGAACCAGCAAGTAAGAAACAACGGAGGAGAACACTACCGTGAAGCTCAATGTGAACTTCATTAGTTGCATAAAATCCTTCACTATACTCTTTCCTGTTGATGCATCGTTCTGCCTCTTGTCATTCATTTGCATCTTTTTATTTGAATGTTGTCAACGACAACAACTCATTTTAATGTTCTGCCTCTCCTTCGCCCAATGGCTCAGTTTGAGGTATGAATTCTCTTCCGTCTTTTCCATAATCATATGGCCACCTGTGAACTTCAGGAAGTTCACCAGGCCAGTTACCATGACCAGGATTGATTGGTGTAGTCCACTCCAATGTGTTTGCACCCCATGGATTTTGTGAAGTAACTTTTCTGCCTTTGAATATGGAATAGAAGAAATTGAATACAAAAAGAAGCTGGATAGCAAATACAATCATTGCAACTGTGCTGATAAAGCGGTTCATTTCAGCAAAGTTTTTGAATGATTCCCAATTGCTGAAATCGGTATAACGACGTGGCATACCAGCAAGTCCTTGATAGTGCATTGGCCAGAATATCAAATATGCACCAACCAATGTTACCCAGAAATGGATGAAAGACATTGTGTTATTCAAATAACGTCCATACATTTTAGGGAACCAATGATAAACACCTGCAAACATTCCAAAGAATGATGCCACACCCATTACAATATGGAAGTGTGCAACTACAAAATAGGTATCGTGCAAGTGAATATCCAACGTTGAATTTCCGAGGAAGATACCTGTTAAACCACCAGAAATGAAAAGACTTACAAAACCTATGGCGAAAAGCATGGCAGGTGTGAATCTGATATTACCTCTCCACAATGTTGTTAGCCAGTTGAACACCTTGATGGCTGATGGTACAGCAATCAACAATGTAAGCAATACGAAGAATGCACCCAGGAATGGATTCAAACCAGTTACGAACATATGGTGAGCCCACACAAGGAAGGCAAGAATACAAATTGCAAACAAAGAGGCAATCATCGCAAGATAACCGAAGATTGGCTTTCTTGAGTTGACAGACATGATTTCAGAAACCATACCCATTGCAGGAAGAAGGATGATATATACTTCTGGATGGCCAAGGAACCAGAAAAGGTGTTGGAACAAAATTGCACTTCCACCTTCATTTGGAAGAATTTCACCTTTTACAACAATCTCTGAAAGATAGAAACTTGTTCCAAGGTTACGATCAAACAATAGAAGAACTGCACCAGACAACAATACAGGGAATGAAAGTACTCCAAGTACTGCTGTGAAGAATATCGCCCAAATAGTCAATGGCATTTTAGTCATGCTCATTCCCTTCGTACGAAGGTTTAGAATGGTAGAGATATAGTTCAAACCACCAAGTAGAGACGAAACAATGAATAGTGCCATGGATATCAACCAGAAGTCCATACCCAATTTAGAACCTTCATTCGCCTGACCCAATGCACTCAATGGAGGGTAGATTGTCCAACCGCCAGATGCAGGACCTGTCTGAATGAAAAGGGATGCAAACATTACAATGCTGGCCAAAAAGAAAAACCAGTAGCTAAGCATGTTCAAAAATCCTGATGCCATATCACGAGCACCGATTTGAAGAGGAATAAGCAGGTTCGCAAATGTTCCACTCAAACCAGCAGTCAACACAAAGAATACGAGAATGGTACCATGCATGGTTACCAATGCATAGTAGAACTCATTTGATATGCGTCCACCTGCAGCCCACTTGCCAAAAAGATCTTCCAGGAAAGGGAAAGACATGTCAGGATATCCCAACTGCAAACGGAAAAGCACTGAAAATAAACCACCGATGATAGCCCAAATCATACCTGTAATCAGGAATTGCTTGGCAATCATTTTATGATCTGTACTGAAGATATACTTCGTAAGAAATGAATCTTCATGATGATGCTCATGTTCTCCATGTGCCTCATGTCCATGTACTGCTGCCTCTGTTGCGTGTCCGTGTAAAATGGTTTCGCTACTCATTGTATTATTTTTGTACGCTTTATACTTTAATTCATTTGTGCTAATGGTTTGGAAGCGGAGGTTGAATCAGCCGCCGCAGGGGCAGGATTGTTTTGTTCCTGCAATATTACATACTGTGGCTTTTTAGTAGCCAACCATGCATCATATTCTGCTTGCGTCTCAACCACAATCACTCCTCTCATGGAGTAGTGTCCTGCACCACACATTTGGTCACAAGAAATTTCGTAAACGAAATTCTTATTTCCAGTAATTTCTTTCATTTGAGCTGTGGTATATTTTGGAGTAAACCAAAGTGTTGTTGGTATACCAGGCACAGCATCCATCTTCAACCTGAAATGAACAAGTCCTACGTCATGTATTACATCTTGTGCATTGATTACAAGTTGAACTGGTTTATTTACAACCAAATGTACTTCAGTTGCTTCAAGATCATCGTGGCTTGCACCATCTTCCCAATCAACACCAAGTGCATTACCACTTGATGCATCTGTAAGGCGATAATTTTTTCTTCCCAACACTTTATCTTTCCCAGGGTATCTAACCATCCAGTTGAATTGTTTACCTGTGATCTCAACAATTTGAGCATCTTTCGGTGCATCACCTGTCATTTTCAACCAGAAATACAAACCATATCCAACCAAAACAGTCAAGAAGATGGCAGGTACAACTGTCCAGATCAACTCTAACTTATTATTATGGGGAAAGAAATAGGCAACTCTTTTTTCAGTGTATTGATACTTATATGCAAACCAGAACAATAAAACCTGTGTCAATATGAAAACAACACCGGTTACTGCTATGGTAATCATGAGCATCAAATCGATTTTTTCACCATGCTCTGAAGCGGCAGGCTGCGCCAACAATGTTTTTCCGTAGAACGCTTCATTGCACCACCATGCTGCTGCAAGACCTCCTACGAGGAAGATGATAAACAAAAAGGCATTGATACGGTTGTTCTGCCTGAAAGTTTTTTCTTCTCCTTTCAACACTGAAACATATTCACTTGCTTTTGCGATCTGGAATGTGACCACAAATGCGAGGGCCAAGATTGCTAATATGAAATAACCCGACATGTGCTTTCGTATGTTTTGTTAATGAATTGTATTTTGATGGATTCGCCTCATTTTATGTGTGGTGAATCGTACTTTCTTTGATAAATGGATGATATTTCGCAATCAATGGCTTCTTGGCCAGTCCCTTGCCTACAAAGAACATGATCAATCCAGCATAAAGTGCGAGAATACCAAATTCGAACCAACCGAGACTGTAATGCTCATGCATTGTTCCAGGCATAACCATTTGATAGAAATCCATCCAGTGACCAAGGATAATTAATATCGCTAACACAGTTACAGTTGAAAAACTTCTTTTTGCACCACTTCTCATCAAGAGCAGCAACGGCACTGCAAAATTGGTAATAAGGTTCAAGAAGAAAATAACTTTATAAGGACCTTCCAAACGAGGTTTGAAATAAACTGTTTCTTCAGGAATATTTGCATACCAGATCAACATGAATTGAGAATACCAAAGGTATGTCCAGAATACTGAGAATGCGAACATGAACTTACCAAGATCATGCAAATGCTCTTCAGTTACATAACCGAGTTGATCGTTGTTCTTCAAATAGATTACAAACAATGCAACCAACGACATTCCAGCTACAAATGAACTAACAAATGTATACCAGCTATACATGGTTGAATACCAATGGGCATCAATACTCATCAACCACAACCAAGGAATGGTTGAAGCTACTGTAAGTGCGAAGAATACAATAAAAATAGCTCCCCAAACTGTGTTGTTCCAGATGAATTTTTTAGATTCCTCCAAACTCATTGGCTCATCTGCTTGAGAGGAAAGTTTTCTCATTTTCGCGCCAACCAATGACCATACTACCATGGTGATGATGGTCCATATCATAAAAAATTTAGGATTCAGGAATGCACTTTTGCCTTTCAAAATAGGATCGTGTGCAACATGCTCCTTATCTAACCAATGATAAATTGTATGCTTGTCGCCAAATATAATACCTGCGAACACGAGGAATGCAAGTGCAGAGAAAACAGGCACTAAACTTGAAATCGCCTCTGGCACCCTGCGGAAAGCCATTTGCCATCCACCCATGGCGAGTGTAGTTGCGCATATGAAAAACATGCTGGCATTTACAACCAACAGGAAGAATACACTGTTCTGCAGTAAAACTGCCCAAAAGCGTGTTTGCGCCACTTCATCCTTGCTCATGGCGAGGAAAAAGACTCCCAAAGCCAGGGTCAGAACTCCTGCACCGAGCAGAATGTTCGTCCATTTCTTGTATCCGGCTGAAATCTCAAATTGTTGCTTGCTCATCCCTGATTTTTTAATTCGTTCTTTTATTTAGTTGCAACTGCAGCGCTGTCAACAGCAGCAGCGGCAGGCTTCAATTTGCCTTGCTTATTTTTGATATAGCTGATCACCATCCAACGTTGCTTTGCATTGATTTGTGATGCATAGCTTCCCATCAGATTCTTTCCGTACGTAATAGAGTAGAACATTTGTCCATCAGGCATGTTCTCATATCTTGCATCACCCACCAACGCAGCTGGCTTTGAAGGGAAAGGACCATCGCCGTCTTTCCACAATGGACCATTGCCATCAAGTTTAGAGCCATGGCAAATGGCACAATTGATAAGGAACAACCTTTCAGACTCCTTCAATTGATCAGCAGTAAGTTCCGTGAATGGATTTACCAATTGACGTGATGCAAAATAGTTTGCGGTGTCTCCAATGGCATCCATACCAATATGAACTGGATATTCATCGCCACGCTTAACAGTACCCGCTACAGGAGCTTGATTGGTTCTGCCATCTGCAAATACCGGATTCGTTGAATACGTTTCATAAGCACGGCTGTATGCCATGTCTGGCATATACACTTTGCCCGGCTTTCTTTTCACATCGCTGCATCCCACAGCTACCATCATCAAGGCAGCCAGTCCACAGAAAACGATTGTTGATCTTTTCATTTCTTATTTGTTTTATAGATCTCCTCGGAGCTTTTCCCTGTTACTTTAATTATGCAATGTTTGGTTCCTTATAAAGTTCCTGCTCCTGATCATACCTTCCAATCCACCAACCTTCTTCAGCAACTTGTGTATTTACTTCTTGTGCACCTGCTTCATTGAGCAATGCCTTCACTTCATCTTCGCTTGTATGTTCACCACACTCGATTACCATCACAAACAGATCATCTGTTGCACGTGGATGGAAAGTGTGCTTTTTCACAAATGGAGCCAACTGGCAGATGTAGCAAAATGTAAGTACCATACCTACAGCAGCACAGAGAACTGTCAATTCAAATGTGATTGGAATCCAGGCTGGAAGGGCAAAATGTGGCTTACCACCAATATTCATTGGCCAATCTTTTGTAAACACCCATGTCATGAATGTTACAGCGGTTGTTGTTCCAATCAAACCATAGAGGAAACCTGCGGTATGCAGACTCGTTTCTCTCAAACCCATTGCCTTGTCTAGTCCGTGTACCGGAAATGGCGTATAGATGTCATGAAATTTATATCCTGTTTTCCTTACCTTTTCAACGGCAGGGAAGAGGACTTTCTCATCTTCAAAACAGCCTACAACAAATTTTTTCAAAGCCATTTTATTCTTTTTACTTTTTTAGAATTAGTGGTGTGCAACTTTTACACTTCCTTCCTCATGGTGATCATGGTGCATTTCATGCACAAATGAATCCAATTCCTTCTCTTCCAATCCGCTCATATCATTCTTGAAGCTTTCGCCAGTTGTTTTCAAGACATACTTGATCTCAGCAATAGCGATTACAGGGAAATATTTAGAGAAGAGGAAGAAACAAGTGAAGAAGAAACCGAATGTTCCGAGATAAAAACCAATCTCCCAAATGGTTGGTCTGTAATAAATAGACCAGGATGATGGAAGATAATCACGATACAAGGAAGATACGATGATTACAAAACGCTCAAACCACATTCCAATGTTCACAATGATACTCATCACAAAAGTGAACAATACATTCCTCCTGAGTTTTCTGAACCAGAACAACTGTGGAGAGATTACGTTACAAGTCATCATCAACCAGTAGCTCCATCCATAAGGACCAGCAATCCTGTATTTGAAGAAGATATCTTGTTCAAATGGTACCATACTGTACCATGCCATAAACAATTCAGTCAGATAAGCACAACCTACGATTGAACCAGTCAATACAATTACCTTGTTCATTGCCTCAATGTGGCCAAGAGTAATATAGTCTTCCAAGCCCATTACCTTTCTGAGGATCAACATCAATGTTTGCACCATGGCAAATCCTGAGAAGATCGCACCAGCAACGAAGTATGGAGGGAAGATGGTAGTATGCCAACCCGGAACAATAGATGTTGCGAAGTCGAATGATACGATGGTGTGTACTGATAATACAAGTGGAGTGGAAAGACCTGCAAGAACGAGAGAAAGACTCTCATGACGTTGCCAGTGCTTTGTGCTACCATTCCAACCGAAAGATGCAACTCCATACAAATGCTTGCGCAATTTTGTTTTTGCACGATCCCTTACTGTTGCAAGGTCAGGCAACAAACCTGAGTACCAGAAGAGCAATGAAACCGTGAAATATGTTGAAATCGCAAAAACGTCCCACAACAATGGAGAGTTAAAGTTAGGCCATAATGGTCCGCGTGTATTCGGATAAGGCAATGTGAAAAACGCCATCCAAACCCTACCCATGTGGAAGATCGGGAACTGACCGGCGCACATTACAGCGAAGATGGTCATTGCCTCTGCCGCACGGTTTACCCCTGTTCTCCAACCCTGACGAAACAGGAGGAGGATCGCAGAGATCAATGTACCTGCGTGACCGATACCTACCCACCATACGAAGTTGGTGATGTCCCAACCCCAACCGATGGTACGGTTCAGATTCCACTGCCCGATACCGTAAGTTACCTCACGATACACAGAATATGCACCAAAAAGGAGCAATGCTGCAGAAATGTAAAATCCAATATACCAAAGGCGCGTAGGTTTTACTTCGATCGTATGCACGATGTCTTTCGTAACCTGCCCATAGGTCTTATCACCATTCACCAATGGCTCCCTGATCTGTGATTCGTACTTTGTTACACTCATGTGTTGGTCGTTTATGAGAATTCGCTACTTTCTTTGATTAATGTGCTGCTTCAGCTTTTTTTTCTTCGTGCTGCTCGGCTGCTGCTTCCTCATGCCCTTCTTCAGCTACACCTACATGTCTGTCGGTATTTCTGATCTTGGCAAGGTAGTTAACACCTGGCAGAACGTGTATCTGCTCGAGCGCATAGAACACCCTGTTTGTTTGCTCTTCGCTGCGGATCTTGCTCACCGGACTGTTCTTATCGTTCACATTACCGAATACAATGGCGTTTGTTGGACAAGATTGTTGACATGCGGTTTTAATATCCCACTTGCCATCAGCTCCTGTTTCAAGCGGCCTGTTTTCTTTCTTCGCTTTCAACTTTCCTTCTTGCAAACGCTGAACACAGAAAGAACATTTTTCAATTACACCACGAGACCTTACAGTAACATCTGGATTCAATACCATCCTTGTAAGATCATCATTCATCATCATTACCGCATCATCCAATTCACCTTTCTGATTGTCTGGGAAGCTATCAGCACCCATATAATCTGCCCAGTTGAAACGTCTTACTTTATATGGACAGTTGTTGGCACAATAACGTGTACCAATGCAACGGTTGTATGTCATTTGGTTCAAACCTTCGCTGCTGTGGTTGGTAGCGTTTACCGGACAAACATTCTCACATGGAGCGTTATCGCAATGCTGACAAAGCATTGGCATAAACACTACATTCAAATCATCCAAATTGTCTTCACCTGAATTATCGCGATAGGTAGCAAAATAACGATCAATGCGAAGCCAATGCATTTCATGTGCGCGGAGTACTTCTGATTTACCAACAACTGCAACGTTGTTTTCTGAAGTACAGGCAACAGTACAAGCACCGCAACCGATACATGAGTTTAAGTCGATGCTCATTCCCCATTTAGCTCCAGGATATGGATGGCTTGGATATAATGTAGCATCATCACGGTAACTTCCTGTTTCTGTTGCAAAGTCTTCCACCAATTCATTCCTTACATCAAGAAGGATGGTTGGATTTTTCTTAAATTCTTCAAGCGCATATTCACGAACCACTTCATCACGACCTTCATATTGATTGTGAGTTTGTGTGTAAGCGATTTTGTATGTTTCAGTTGATTTTGCGAAAGTAACGTTGGAAACACTGTATGCAAATGTTTTACCATTGAAGCTAACAAGTGGGAATGCATTTTGTCCTACACCTGCTGCAGCAGCACCTGCACCTTCAGAACGACCGTAACCAAGAGCTACAGCAATTACATTTTTGTGCATACCAGGAATCACAAGAACAGGAAGTGAATATTCTTTACCAGCTGCTGTTATTTTAATAACAGGCTTGCTTACTTCAACTTCATAATTATCATCAACTACGATTCCCAATTCCTTGGCCATAGCAAAAGAAATGATTGCATAGTTATCCCAAGTGGCCTTGGTGATTGGATCAGGCATTTCCTGCAACCACGGGTTGTTGGCATCTTTACCAGAACCAAGAGCAACTTTTGAATACACTACCAATTCAGTTCCAAGGGCTTTTGGAGCAACCGTTGAAACGGCGGCAAGAGCTGAACCATTGTAGCTACCTGCAGAAGCTGACGCAGGTGCTTCAACAACACCATCTTGCAATGCTTTATCCCATGCAGTTTGTGAGCCAAAGTGACCGAGCCAGTATTGTTTGAAATAATCTCCGTAAGAGGTTGCATCACCACTCCATTTCAACAAAGAAGTTTGAAATGCCCTTGTTTTGAACAAAGGAGCAATGGTTGGCTGAATGAAGCTCAGGAAACCTGATTTCATTTCTGCGTCACCCCAGCTTTCCAGGAAGTGATTGTCGGCAAGTGCATATGTACAGATTGAAGTTGTTTCATCCAATCTGTCGTTGAAAGATAGAGAAACAACTTTTTTCAATCCTGATTCAAATTTCTTTGCATCGAAATAATCGTATGCGGGATTTACACCATGAATCAATACTGCTCCGATTTTCCCATCGTTCATATCCTGAACGAGTTGAACCATAGCTGCATCATCACCCTGACGGGTATTGAGTGTTGTACCCCAATCGATTGTAGTACCATACGCACCCAGTTGCTGGTTGATGGCATTTACCACAACTTGTACATCGGTATTATTGCTTCCACTAACAACAAGTGAAGTGGAACCAGATTTTTTCAAAGATGCTGCTGCGAGCTTGATACCCTTGTTCAGGCGCTCTTCAGCCAGTTTTGGAGCAGAAACGCTTCCGCCAACTGCTGCAAGAATGTTCAAAGCAACAGCCAATTCTTCAGAAGGAAGATGTACGAAACGATCGTCGGCATTTGCACCCGTGAGGCTAAGCATGCTTTCAAAAGAAATATGCTTGCTCATTTCCGGATTCTTCTGGTTGATCTTACGTCCAACTGCGTATTGACGTGCATATTCAATTGGACTCAACCATGTACCAAGGAAATCAGCACCAAGACTTACAATGGTTGTAGCCTTGTCAAACTGATATGAAGGGATGGCCCTTTTACCAAAAGATGCAGCACTTGCATTCAGGATACCGCTTGCTGAAAGTGCATCATATTGTACATGGCGTGCGCCAGGAAATTTTGAAAGGAATGAAGCAACCACATTTTTGGTAGTAACCGAAGTAATTGTTTCAGTCAATAATACAACTGGTTTACCACCCAAACCTGCGAGTGAATCAGCAACCATTTTATCGAATGCTTCGAAGGTGCTTACTTCCTTACCATTCGCCATTGGAAAACGCAAACGAGCTGTATCATACAACCCAAGTACAGAAGCCTGTACACGAGCAGATGTACCACCTTTGGTAATGCTTGAAAGATCATTGCCTTCCATTTTAATAGGTCTGCCATCACGAACCTTGGCTACAACCGGGATTGCATCGCCATCCTGAATATATGTGGTAGCATAATAGTTTGGAACACCTGGAGTGATTCCTTCAGGCTTGTTCAGGTATGGAATGCTCTTTTTTATAGGCATTTCGCAGCTTGCAGCGATGGTAGCAGCAGCAGTGCTGAATCCTACGTATTTGAGAAAGTCCCTTCTTGGCGCTTTGGCATCCATGATTCCTTCGTGCTCGGCCATTGGAAGGTCTTCACCGAATTCGTCTTGAACGTTTTCTTGGTAATTGTCACTGTTCTTCAATTCACCGAAACTCTGCCAATATTTTTTTTGCTTCATATCAGATGTAAGGTTGTGAGTGGTATGCGATGTGTCAGTGTATTAATTATAATGTTAGTAGTGGCATTTTTGACATTCAGTTCCGCCAATTTTTTCAACAGTTACGCTGTCAAGCTTCTTGTTTTTCAAATCTTCATGGAACTTCTCATAAATGCTGTAAAACTTATTTTCTGTGAACTGAACTTTTGTTGTTCTGTGGCAGTTCACGCACCAGCCCATGCTGAGGTCGGCAAACTGATAAACCTCATCCATTTTTTGGATTTCTCCATGGCAGGTTTGACACTGTTGCTTACCGGCAGTTACGTGCTGAGAGTGGTTGAAATACACATGGTCTGGCAGGTTGTGAATCCTTGTCCATTCGATTGCCTTGGCATCGCCAGTGTATTTTTTAGTGGATGGATCCCATCCAGCATATTTATATAACTTCTGAATCTCTGCTGTACCATCCACCTCAGAACCGTCTTCACGATACAATTTTGGTCCCTTTGCATATTCGTTGATACCCATGTGGCAGTTCATACAAATATTCACCGAAGGGATATTGGCATGTTTGCTCTCTTGTGCACCACCATGGCAATAAAGACAGCTGATTTGATTTACGCCAGCATGTACTTTATGAGAATAGAAAATTGGTTGCTCAGGTTGATAATTTTTTGATCTTCCCAATCCCTGTGCACTTTGGAAGAGGAAATAACCAGCTCCAAGGAACAACAGAATAGCGAAGATGGCTATATATGCTTTGTTTCTGTAGAAAGGAATCGGCTCTGCGGAGGCAACGCCTTGCGACTCATCAGACATCTTGCGAAGATTGCTGTTCACTTGAAGAAGAATCAGCGTAATTACAGCAAGAATCAAAGTGAGTATGCCATATAACATGTTAGAATCAGACTCTTTGCCAGCAGATTGCTCAGCTACGGGTGCCGCACCAGGAGCAGCAGCTTTTGCGCCACCTGTTGCAATGTATCCAAGAATGGCATCAATATCTGCATCCTTCAACTCAGGAAAAGCAGTCATCTGAATTTTATTGAATTGTCCATAGACCTCAACAGCCCTTGGATAACCCTTTTTAATTACTGCTGCACTGTTCCTGACCCATTCATAGATCATTTTCTTGTCATCCCAACGGTCTTCAACGCCTTTCAGTGCAGGACCTACGAGTTGCTTATCAATTGCATGACAGGAAGCACACTTTTGGTTGAACAGTGCCTTGCCATCTTGAGCAGAAACCAACTCAGAGATAGACAGGAACGCTGTTAGAATGAAAACCGAATAAAGTGTCTGAAAGATTTTTCTTTTATGATTCATACCCTCAGTGGATTATAATTGAAATGGAGAAGGTCTCCTGTAATCGCGTGCAAATTTAAGACAGGATTTCAACATTATATCAACATCTTTAACTTTTTTTTGATGCAGGCCCACACTGCATTTCAGCGATTCATTTTTAAAAAAATCAAGAATTGTCACAAAAAAGTAAACTCATGGGCTATATAAAATAATTTGACACGGGTTTTGTGGCATGCTGCTCTTTTTTTCTTCTATTTGCATAATGTTAGAAAATCTCCAAAAAAAATGGAAGGTTTCCGCCTCCCAACTGGGCCTGATTCTTTGCACTTTTGCCGTTACCGGTAGCCTTACTGCATATATTTCCAGGAGCATTACATCGTGGATAGGTTTTGATGAAAATACCCTTTTATTATGGAGAATTCTCCTTCGCATGGGTGTATTGATATTTGGTTATCAAGTAATTATACTCATTGTGGCTTTTTTATTCGGACAGTTTCCCTTCTTTTGGAACTATGAAAAAAAGATCCTGCATCGCATGGGTTTACTTAAATCCCTTAAAATATCAAACGAAAAGTTTAACGTGGCCATTTTTGCATCCGGCGCAGGAAGCAATGCCAAAAAAATTATAGAACATTTTGAAAATCATCCATTTATAGATATTTCGCTGGTTGTTTGCAACAAGCCGGGTGCAGGTGTGATCCATATCGCATCAAATGCAAACATTCCATTGATGATGATTGAACGCCATATATTCCTGGATACCGATAAATATGTACAAGATATTAAAAATCAAGGAATTACACATATTGTTTTGGCAGGATTCCTATGGAAAATTCCCCAAACATTGATTGCCGCCTTCCCTGAACATATTTTAAATATTCACCCTGCATTGCTTCCAAAATATGGTGGAAAAGGAATGTATGGCAGCCATGTTCATGAGGCGGTCATCGCCGCAGGCGAACCTTTTTCAGGCATTTCCATACACTTGGTGGATGAACAATACGATCATGGTCAAACCCTTTTTCAGGCCGAAGTGCCTATTTCTGCAGATGATACACCTGATTCTCTTGCTGCTAAAATTCATGTGCTTGAACATGAACATTATCCGCTTGTGATTGAAGGATGGATATTGGGTTCTACTTTTTAATGCATAGGTTGTAGGTTCCCCATCTGATTCCTTCGATCTTATAAAGTTTAAAGGGTTTGTTAACACCCATTGAGTTTGTTACTTAATATATTTACAATTCAGTTGATGATTCAACAACCCAGAACTTACAACATACAACCTAGAACATAGAACTTACATTCTGAAGCATTTTATTTCCATACTGATTGCCATTTTTCTATTTAAATCCAGCCAATCGCAAATATGGCTAAGCGGTACCGTATACGACTCTACCAGAATGGTTACAGTGCCTACCGTTAAGGTGAGTACCAAAAAAGGAACCATCACATATACCGATTCAGTAGGCAGATATGGGTTGAATGTTGATAAAAACGATTCAGTGTTTTTTTCCTATATGGGGCGGAACACCAACTTCTTCCCTGTAAAAACCATCCAATACCCCGCAGGATTTGACATTGCACTTCAAGTAAAAATTCAGGATAAGTACCGTACCCTCAAAGAAGTAGTTGTTATTGGTAAGTCTTACAAGGAAGATTCTATCATGAACAGAGAAAACTACCGCAAAGTGTTCGAATTTGGCGGTGGTGGTTTGCAACTGACTGAAACAGGAGGAATGGGTGGTGTACCTGGACTCGATCTGGGAAGTATCATTGAATCTTTTAAATTCAGAAAGAATAAATCAATGAGAGTGCTGCAAAATCGCCTGATTGAAGAGGAACAACAAAAATACATCGACCACAGGTTCACCAAAAAATTGGTGCAACAACTCACCAAGTTACAGGGAGTTGAACTGGAGAAATTCATGAAAGCCTACCGGCCTGATTATTATTTTACTTCTTTCAGCTCTGACCTTGAATTCGATACATATATATTGGAAGCTTCCAAGTATTTCAAAACCGGGAAAAATCCATGGGTAAACGACAAGTCACAGGGCACGGGGCACAAGTAAGTGCCCAATAGCCAAAACTTGTATATCAAGCGCAGTGCATCTCGATGGAATTTATTTAACTTCATTACTCATTCATCCATCATGAAAAAATACATTTTATCCTCTTTGTTGTTGTTCACAATCTTGCTTGTTGAAGCACAATCTCCCAAAATAATCATTTCAACGCTCAAAACTCAACCTTCAACTGCGTTTGACGGCAACCGACTAAAACGTGCAGATGAAGTAATTCAAAGTTGGGTAGATAAAGGCTGGATGAATGGCGGCGTTGGACTCATTTTGCGTGATGGCAAAATCGAATACTACAAAGCATTCGGGTACAGCAATATGGAGACCAAGGCGCTCATGAAGAAAGATGATATCTTTCGAATTGCATCTCAAACCAAAGCCATTACCAGCACTGCTGTGATGATGTTGTATGAAGAAAGTAAAATTCTGTTGGATGAACCCATTTCAAAATACATACCTGAATTTGCAAAACCCAAAGTACTTGACAAATTCAATGAGGCTGATTCAAGCTATACCACTGTTCCTGCTTCCAGAGAAATTACCATCCGTGATTTGCTCACACATACCTCAGGAATTGGGTATGCACAGATCGGATCCAAAACAGCCACTGCCCTGTATGCGAAAAATGGTGTGGTAAGTGGGATTGGTGTGAAAGGAATCAACCTGGCAACAAACATCAAGCGTCTTGGTGCATTGCCCCTGTTTCATAACCCTGGAGAAAAATACACGTATGGATTGAATACGGATGTGCTTGGGTACCTGGTGGAAGTGGTTTCAGGAATGACACTGGATCAGTTTTTCCGTAAACGGATTTTCGAACCTCTGGGAATGAAAGACACCTACTTCTATCTCCCTGAAAATAAAAAAGGCAGACTTGTGATGCTTTACTCACAAAAAGAGGGCATGCTCTATCCCATGGCAGAACAGTATGCCTTGAATGGCACGTTCTATCGTGATTTCCCTAACATGAATTTAGACATGTACAGTGGTGGTGGCGGACTCTCTTCAACTATCATGGATTATGCGATTTTCTTACAGATGATGTTGAATGGTGGAGAATACAATGGTGTAAGGATTCTTAGCAGAAACAGTGTGCGTATGATGACCATGAATCAAATTGGATCCATAGATAATGGCATCAATAAATTCGGACTGGGTTTTGGTATTACTACAGAAAAAGGAAGTGCGAAGCTTCCAACCAATGAAGGTACATTCGATTGGGGTGGCATGTTTGCTTCTACCTATTGGGTGGATCCAAAAGAGAAACTCGTTGGATTGTTTTTCCGTAATGTGTATCCTACGCAAAACGGCGATCTCAATGACCGGTTCAAAGTGCTTACCTATCAAGCTTTAAAATAATGATGATGAATAAAACAATTGCCTTCTTACTGCTGACCACAGCGTTTCAAACGCAATCCCTGGTTGCACAAGACTACAAGACCATTCACAAGAATGCCATTGTAATTGATACACACAATGATTTTATCAGTACAGGAATTGAAAAAGGAAAAAGCTTTGATCAGGACCTGAAAGGGATTACACATTCGGATTTGAAAAGAATGAAACAGGGTGGAATTGATGTACAAGTCTTTTCGATTTTTTGTGATGAAAATTTTGGTAAGGGTACTGCCTATGCATATGCCAATCGAGAAATTGATTCTTTATATGCATATGTAAAAAGGAATCCCACAAAAATGATGATCGTTAAAACACCAAAGGATTTGGATCTCGCTGTTAAAACAGGAAAGCTTGGATCCATGATGGGTGTTGAAGGCGGACACATGATTGAGGACAGACTCGACTATCTTGATACACTTTTTGCGAGAGGTGGGAGATATATGACACTTACCTGGAACAACAGTACCTCCTGGGCCAGTTCAGCAGCGGATGAGCGCGCGAAGGCTGATCTGGGCAGGCCATACGGACTTACCCCTTTTGGTGAAGAGATCGTGAGGCACATGAACAAGCTCGGCATGATTGTTGATATTTCACATGTGGGTGAAAGAACATTTTATGATGCCATTCGTGTAACTACCAAACCTGTTATTGCATCACACAGTTGCACCTATGCTCTTTGTCCTGTTCCACGCAACATGACCGATGATCAGATCAAAGCCCTCGGAAAAAACAATGGAGTTATCCAATTGAATTTCTATTCCGGATTCGTAGACAGCACTTTCAAAGACAAGAACAATGCATTCATTCGAAAGCATCAGGCTGAAAAGGATTCCATCCTGAAAATAAATCCGAGTGATTTTTATGCCAATCTTTTCATACATGAAAAATATCATGATGAAATGGACAATACACGTCCTACACTCAGCATGTTGATTGATCATCTTGATCATATCGTAAAACTCATTGGCGTGGATCATGTGGGTATTGGTTCAGATTTTGATGGCATCAATTCTTCACCCAGAGAATTGAATGATGTAACAGATATGCCATTGATCACACAAGAATTATTGAAACGCGGATATACCAAGCAGGACATCTACAAGATTCTTGGAGGAAATTTCATCCGGGTGTTCAAAGCGAATGCAGTGAAATAAGTTGAATAGTGGGGGGTGGAAAGTGGAGAGGATTTTCAGACATCCATATCATTATTGATT
>CANFHO010000015.1 GCA_947447005.1 Chitinophagaceae bacterium | reverse complement strand
ATTAAAGTTTAAACAACAAAACGCCTAAACAACTAAACTCCCTCAACTTCCCTCAACATTTTTTAATTCCCATCTCACGGTATAATTTCTATCTTCAACACTGAATACTCAACTTAGAATTGCCATGAAGAAAATACTTAGTCTATTGATTGCACTTGGTTCCATAATACATCTTTTTGCACAGCAGGTACAATGGACTGAAACATATCCAGGTATTTGGAAAGGGGTGATAGGTAAACCTGAAAACTATAATCTATTGAATGCCTCTGGTGCAGTAGCCAATGCATCTGCTTTGGGAAAATTAGGTTCCGCAGTGTTTCCACTTTCAAAAAAAGATATTGATATTCAAATTGTGGATGGGAAGACATATCTGCGTTTTCCATTGCAAAAGGAAGAACAACTGTATGGCTTTGGGTTGAATTTTAAATCCGTTCAACAACGAGGTCGTATCATGGAATTGCATGTGGATCATTATGGTGGTGAAGACAATGGCAGAACGCATGCTCCAACACCTTTCTATGTTTCTTCAAACGGATATGGTGTTTTCATAAACTCTGCCAGATATATCAAAGTGTGGGCTGGTACTGGAGTTAGAAAGGATAGTCCCGAGTTCCCGGAACCCCGCGATCGCAATACAGATAAACAATGGTCGGCTTCTCCTTATTCAGATGCAGTTGAAATATTGGTTCCAGCTGCAGGTGTGGAGGTATATGTTTTTGCAGGGCCTCAACCGATCGATGTGGTCAAGAGATATAATTTATTGAATGGCGGTGGTTGCCTCCCACCCAGGTGGGGATTGGGTTTCGTGCAGCGTGTCAAAACATTGTTTACTGCTCAGGATGTTCAGGAAGAAGCCAGGTTGTTTGAAGAAAAGGGGTATCCCTTGGATATAATCGGACTGGAACCAGGCTGGCAAAGCAAGTCTTATCCAGGAACTTTCTCATGGGATAAAACAAGGTTTCAGCAGCCTTCCAATTTCGTACAAGATATGTTGAAGAAAGGTGTCAGATTGAATTTATGGATCAATCCATATGTTTCTCCTTATGCCCCCTTTTACGATGCTATCAAACCTTATACTTCATCTCACACCGTTTGGCTCGGACAAATTCCTGATTTCAATGTACCAAAGGCAAGAAGCTTGTTCTTTGATCAATTGAAAAAGGATCAGGTTGATTTGGGTGTGAGTGGATATAAGATTGATGAAGTAGATGGGTTTGACAATTGGCTTTGGCCTGATGTTGCGAAGTTTCCTTCTGGCGTGAGTGGAGAGCAAATGCGACAAACATATGGTGTATTAGCCATGCGCTATTCGATGGATATGTTTAGAAAATCAAATTCCAGAACCTTTGGTTTGGTGCGTGCGTCCAATGGAGGTGCAGCATCCATGCCTTATGTGATTTATAATGACTACTATGAACACAGGGATTTCATTACAGCCCTTGCCAACAGTGGGTTTGCAGGCGTATTGTGGACACCCGAAGTGCGTTCATCTGATTCTGCCGAAGAATGGTTGAGAAGGTTTCAATCGAATGTTTTTTCACCCATGGCCATGATCAATGCATGGACTGACGGAACAAAGCCTTGGAGCTTTCCGGAAGTGGAAAAAGACATCAAAGCGTTTGCCTTGTTGAGAATGCAAATGATGCCTTATTGGTATACAGAATTTGCAAAGTATCATTATGAAGGTATTCCTCCATTCAGGGCGATGTATTTGGAAGATGGATTTATACAATCAGCTGGATTGCTATCAGAGGTAAAAAATGTGAAAGGTCGTTTTAAACCATCCAATATAAAAGACCAGTACATGGCAGGTGAATATATTCTTGTTGCACCGATGTTTAAAGGGGAGACTTCAAGAAAAGTGATTCTTCCCAAAGGCAAATGGTACGATTTTTATTCCGGAGAATTTGCTGGCGATGGTGAAACAATCAATGTAACACCCGGACTTTCCAAAATTCCTGTGTATGTAAAAGATGGAGGAATCATACCGATGATGAAGCCTATGTTGCATTCACCCAAGCCTGATCAGAAAACGGATCTGGAAATCCGTTATTATGGTAGCAAGGCTTCCAGTTATATGTTATATGATGACGATGGAGTAAGTTTTGATTATGAAAAAGGAAATTACAGTTGGAGGAAAATCAACGTTAGTAAAAATGCCGATGGCACTTTTTCATCTTCCATTGAAGAACCCGTTCAAGGAAAACCATCCACCTACGGTGAAATACGATTCAATTACATGACGAAAAAATAATTCAACTATTACTTCTGCAGAAAATCAGCAATAGCCTTTTCAACAACGAATGGTGTTTCTTCCATAGGTACATGTCCTGCGTGTTTGATTACTAACAGCTGACTACCTTTGATATCTTTTTGAAATTGATATGCATTGCTAACATCAATCAATTGATCTTCATCACCCCAAATGATCAACGTAGGAATCTTAATCCCTTTGATCTTTTCCGGAGTGGGTTGCATTTTTCTTCTGAAAATGTCTAATGTAGCTTTTCTGTTGCCTTCACGCAAGAGCAGTTCAAAATATCGTGTTACCAACGCGTCATTCACCAGACTTTTGTTTGCATACGTATTCTCAAGACTTTTTTTGATCAATGATTTTGGTGTGAGATAAACAAGAGCATTGCCAATGACAGGCATGGCTGCGAGTTTGAAACCAATGGATCCCTTTTCATTTTTTCGCGGATAGCCAGACGCATCGATGAGAATGAGTTTCTTCACTTTATCAGGAAAAGCAACTGCCTGATTCCATGCAATGCCACCACCCAGTGAATTTCCACCAATGATGTATTGATTGACATTCAGTTTTGTCAACAGCGAGTCAATAAAGGTATTGTAAAATTCAGTTGAATAATTCCTCTCAGGACTCGCACCTGTGAGTCCGAAGGCGGGAAGATCGAAACGAATTACCCTTTTGAATTTTATCAATCCCGGCGTGATGCTATCCCACGTGTGCAGGGAGGAAGAAGTGCCATGAATCAATACAATTGGCAAGGTATCATTCATGTTTCCTTCATCGCGGTAATGCACTTGCATTCCCATGAGGGGCATAAACTTAGATTCGTTGTTGGTGTATTTGGCTTTAATCGTATCAGCAGGAATATCTGATTTATAGAGCAAAGCAACTGCAATGACAATGATTGCCAGCAATGCCAATAATGTCCAGCGTAGAAATGAAAACAGCTTCTTCATTGTGTTAAATATTCAATGAAGATACACATTATACAATCTGTTTAGTTTCCAAATACTTTCTTCAATAAGTCTGATGTGCGTGCCAAGGGGTCTTTACGAATGTTTTTTTCTTCAGATGCTATTTGTGTGAATACACCTTGCAGGGCTTTGTCTGTAACATACCCTGTCAGATCCGGATTGACCTTTTGTAGACTGAACTTATTGTAGCTGTTCACCATGGTGCTCCAGTATTTGGTGGCACCCACTTTCTCCAGTGATGCATTGATTACTGGTCGGAATGCTTCGGCCAATGCGGCGTTGGTTTTACCTCTTAAATAAGATGTAGCAGAAGTGTCTGCTCCTTTGAGGATACCCAGCGCATCTGTTACACTCATTTGTTTGATGGCATTGACGAATATTGGAGTAGCTTGTTTACAGGCATCTTCAGCTCCTCGGTTCATGGTGAGAATGGCGTCGTCTACTTGTTTTCCCAACCCTACACTGCGAAGTGTTTTTTCAATTTTTTGTGCTTCGGGAGGAAGAATGATTTTAAGCAATTCATTCTTGAAAAATCCATTTTCCTTAGAAAGCAAATCTGTTCCTTTGGTAGCGCCATTCGACAAAGCCTCTTTCAAGCCTGCAATGATTTCATCGTTGGTGAGTGCTCCTGGTTTGCCAGCCGCAACTTGTTTGGCTTTATTGATCAACCCCTTTAGGGTTTGGGAAGATGCGTTGTTCAGAATGAAAAATGAAGAGAGAAGAATGAAAAGTGGCTTCATGATATGGTATTATATACTTGTAAAAGTATATGAAACTATGTTAACAAAAGATCAAGTATTGTGTCTTAATGGGTCTTTTCCTCTAATTCCACGTCAGTTGCTTTTTCAGTAGAGCCGGGGTAGTCGTGTTTGATATAGTCTTCCAGCTCATTTTTATCTTTCATATTTCTTTTGATGATGAAAATGACCAATGCGATAACCGGAACAAGCACACCTGCAATTACTAACATATTCATGATGAAGTATTTGGGTACAAATACTTATAATTTTCACTGAAATACTATGATCTGTGTCAGTTGAGATACCAATTTTTGGGAAGGGCGTTTATTACATCTAAGCCAGGTCTACATTGTAGTGTGTACCTTTATTGGATGGCTTATTTATGGCATCTTTTATTAGTATAATAGCAGCCTGGAGCAGGTTGTTATTTTCAACGACTTCCAAATTTACAGACTCAGATATGGTTGAACTTGATTGCATTTCAAGCAATTCTTTTAAACACATTCTCATTCCTTCGTTTGATCGAACCACGCTTGCATATTTGCTCATCAAAGCTTGGATTTTTGTCCTATTCAGATTCTTGAGTTTCATAGCGTCAAAAATAAACGGCTTGGGTTTATTTGTAGGGTAAGAGTAATTCTTTGTGATTTTCTCAGAAATAAACTTTCCAAACACAACTGCTTCAAGAAGCGAATTCGATGCCAATCTATTCGCACCATGCAAACCAGTGCAAGCAACCTCACCTACTGCAAATAAGCCTGGTATATTTGTTTCTCCATGTTCATCAACCTTGATACCGCCACAAGAATAATGTTGCACTGGAGCCACTGGTATTGGATTTTGGCTTGGATCAATATTCAATTTCTTTTTGCAATGTGCTATAATAAAGGGGAAATGGGTATGAAAATAATCTTCTGGAATCAATGTAGTGTCTAAAAAAACAAATGGTTCACTTGTTTTCTGCATTTCTGCTAAAATAGCTCTTGAAACAACATCTCTTGGAGCCAGTGAACCTCTCTTATCATATCCTGACATAAAAGATTCCATGTATTTGTTTTTCAATTCTGCACCTGCTCCACGTAGGGCTTCAGAAATAAGAAATGAAACCTGTCCTTCATGGTATAGTCCTGTAGGATGAAACTGCACATAACTGAAATCTTGAATAGTTGCACCCAATTGATTAGCAATTGCTATTCCGTCGCAAGTGGAAATGTATTGGTTGGTTGTCTTTTCATATAAGCAGCCAATGCCTCCTGTTGCAAGGATGAGTATAGGTGCAGTGAACTCAGATAAATCCTCATTTTTGGTAGAAATCGATTGTATATGAAATACATCTTCTTTGTCTTTTTGACACTGTACAATGCAGATATGCTCGAATATCTTTATTTCAGGTTGGTTGTTTAAGTCATTGAGAAGACAGTTCTGAAGTGCATGTCCTGTTTGGTCTTTCCAATGCCAAATGCGTGCTTCGGAATGACCACCTTCTTTTACTAGATCAAATTCATCATCAATTTTGTCAAGATGAATTTTCCATCGAATAAGATCATTCATGATGGATGGGCCCGATGCTATCACTTTTCTAACGACGTATGCATCATTTTCATGAGCTCCGGCAATGATCGTGTCTTCAATATGTTTTTCAAAATTATCTTGTATAGATTTTACTGCAGCAATACCTCCTTGTGCCCAATCTGTATTGGTGATATTCAAATCAGATTTTGAAATAAGCGCAATTTTTACATTCTTGCTTTTGAATATTTCAGATTCTGTAATGTAACGTAAGGTGGAAAGTCCACCTACCCCTGACCCAACTATAATAATATCAAAATGTGTTTCTTTCATTAAGATAATGCAAGCATGTTATTCAATGCTTTTAAAGCCCCTTCCTGTGTTTTCTCATTCACCATTATTTCAGGTGTTTCATGAAAAAGAGTGTTGTAAAGCTTTTCAAGCGTATTTAACTTCATGTAAGGACATTCAGAACATGCACAAGAATTGCTTTGAACAGCTGGAGCAGCAATAAATATTTTTTCAGGTGCTGCTTCTTTCATCTTGTACAGAATTCCTGATTCTGTTGCCACAATGAATTTATCTTTGTATGAACGTTGTACATAATCCAACAATGCTTTTGTGGATCCTATGAAGTGTGCTTTGTCAAGAATTTCTGAAGGACATTCAGGATGTGCTATCAATTCAGCATCTGTATGATGGTTTAAGAGGGATTGAAGTTTATCCAAAGAAATATTCACATGAACCATGCAAGAGCCATTCCACAAAATCAAATCCCTTCCAGTTACTGATTGCACATACTTTCCAAGATTGATATCTGGTGCGAATATTATTCTTTTGTTTGCCGGTATGGAGTTTACTACTTCAATTGCATTTGATGAGGTGCATATATAATCGCTCATGGCTTTTACTTCAGAACTGCAGTTTATATAACTAACAACGACAGCATCAGGGTATTGATTGATGAAAGAGCGAAAATCATTTTCGGGTGCAGAATCAGCCAATGAGCATCCAGCAGCAATATCAGGGAGAAGAACTTTTGTTGTGGGGTTCAAAATTTTAGCTGTTTCAGCCATGAAATGTACCCCACAGAATACAATAATATCAGATTGAACCTTTTTCGAAGCTTGCGCTAGAGCAAGGCTGTCACCGATAAAATCAGAAATTTCTTGAATTTCATCTGCCACATAATAATGTGCCAGAATGATGGCATTTTTCTTTTTCTTCAATTCAAGAATGGATGATTTTAAGTCAAGTACACCGTTCAGATTCTCTGTCATTACAGCAGTATTATTAATGAGAAAGATTTATATAATTTTCAATGAAATATCAATGGAGGAAATATGATGAGTAAGATCTCCCATGGAGATTAAATCAACGCCTTCAATCAAGTAGTCATGAATGTTGTCCATGGATATGCCACCTGATATTTCAATTTTCTTTTTTGTGATATTATATTGGAGGGTATCACGGATGATTTCAGGTTTGAAATTATCCAATAAAAGCCTATCGACTATGGCATAATTCTTGGCTATATTAAATTCATGCAAGTCCTTAACCTCAACAATCACCTGAAATTTTTGTTGAGTACTTATTAAATATTTTTCGCATGACTCAATCGCATTTTTAATTCCTCCAGCCGCTTTAATGTGGTTGTCCTTGATCAAAATAGCATCATACAATCCGAATCGATGATTGAATCCACCTCCAATTTTCACAGCCATTTTTTCGCATATCCTGAAATTGGGAGTTGTCTTTCTGGTATCTGCTGCCATGATTCCATAAGGGGCGAGCAATGTTGATAATTTTCTTGTTTTTGTTGCAATAGCACTCATTCTTTGCATGCAGTTCAATATCAATCGTTCTGCTATTAAAATGGATGCAATATTGCCATTGATTTTTCCAATTTTCTGATATCCTATGATTTCCATTCCATCTTCTACGAGAAAACTATATTCCATGTCAGGATCAACTTCCTTGCAAATCATTTTAGTCAGTTCAATCCCTGCAATCACACAATCTTCTTTCACATAAAACTCAGCGCAACCTATAGTTTCCACTGGAATAGTCGACAGCGTTGTGATGTCTCCAGATCCAATATCTTCAGCCAAGGCTGATTGAATGAAAAGTTGAAAATCTATACTCATTATTTATTGTCTATTACTTCGATGGTCGTTTTTTCAAGTTTGGACAGTAGGTATGGCAATACAAAGGGTGTTCTTTGGAAATAGAAAAGCGTAATCAAATTTCTTTTGCGATCCACCATATAGGCAGTATTGAACGCGCCACCCCAGAAAAAAGATCCATCGTTTGCCTTGTTGATACTTTCGCCAGCTTTTGTTGTAAGTCCTACCCCAAGTCCAAAATTATTGAGCGATTTCTGTCCCCCAAAAATGAATGTTTTGGAACCCAGTTGATTTGTAAGTAATGAATCAATCATTTTTGGCCTAAGAATTTTCTTCCCTGATGGAGTTCTTCCCCCATTTAATAAACATTGAAGAAATTGACTGTAATCCAGTGTAGTAGAAACCAATCCGCCAATGGCAGAAAAATAGGTAGCATGTTGTAGTAGCGGGAAATTTACTGGGTCATTTGCTTCAGTGAATTCTTTTAGAATATTTTTAGTGTCTTTATAGCTTACTGTAGCCAGCCTGTTTTTCTTATCATTAGGCAGGTAGAAATATGTATCCTTCATGTTCAATGGAAGAAAAATATTCCTGATCAAATATTCATTGAGATTTAATCCAGAGACTATTTCAATGATTCTTCCAACGACGTCTGTGCTGAGTCCATAACTGAACCTTTCCCCAGGTTGATGCACAAGAGGCATCTGAGAAATTTTATAAACCTCTTCTTCAAGGGTATTGAATTTACCTGGAAAGGTTCTGTCTAAACCATATTTTACAAATAAAGTCTTCAAATATGGATATTCATCTGCAGAAGATATACCTGATTGATGACTCAATAAATCTCTGATGGTGATGGGTCTTGTTTTTGGAACCAATACGAGTGAATCTTTGAAAGCGCCAACAACCTTTTGGTTTTTGAAAGAAGGAATCCATTTTTCAATGGGATCATCAAGTCCGATTTTACCTTTTTCAACCAATTGAAGCATCGCAACAGATACGATTGCTTTTGTTTGAGATGCAATTCTAAAAATAGAATTGGTGGTCATGGGTAAAGTCCTGTTTACATCTCTGTAACCATATGCTTTATCCAAAACAGTTTTTCCATTATGTAAAACAAGTGCTACCGCGCCTTGTATATTGTTTTTGGAAATTTCATTTTCGATGATGCTGTCAATACGAGAAAATGATTGAGAATGAAGATGTGATGCTGAAAAAAGAAAAAAGCACGAGAGAAATACAATTTTTATTGGACGCATATAAAAGTCGTTATACAAAAGTAATGAACATTTCTCGATTTTAAAATGAGTCGTTCACAATGAATTAAACTTTTGGTAACAATACAATTACAGAAACGCAATGTTATATCTACAACTTTGTGGCGGAAAATAGAACTCCGACTATTGCTGCCATTCGCTTTCGAATAAATTGTATCAATTATTTATTAAAATATAAAACCAAACAGATGAGAAAACAATTGATGATCCTATCAATGTTGCTTATCGCTGCCATCAGCGGTTTTGCCCAGGTAACGGGAAGTAATATTACAGGAACTGTAAAATCAGGCGACAATAAAAGTCTTGAAGGTGCTAGCATTGTTGCTATTCATCAGCCTTCAGGAACAAGGTACACTGCTGTATCCACCAAAGCGGGTGTATACACTATTTTAAACGTACGTGTGGGTGGACCATACAAGGTTACCATATCACATGCAGGTTTTAAAGCATATGAAGAGAACAATATATATGCTGCATTGGGTAACTCAGCCAACGTAGATGTAGTTTTGAAAAACGATATCAAGGAAATGCAGACTGTGGTTGTTCGTGGTGCTGCAAATCCCATTCTCAATTCAAAAGCAAATGGCGCTTCAGTAACCCTTGGAAAACAAGTCATTGCAGTAACTCCTACCATTGGTAGAACAATCAATGATGTTACTAAGTATAACGCCTACGGAAATGGTCGTTCATTTGCTGCACAAGATAGTAGGTTTAACAACTTCACCGTAGATGGTTCTGTTTTCAACAACGGATTCGGTTTAGGAAATCAGGCGCAAGCAGGTGGCCGTACAGGTTCAACAGCGATTTCTTTGGATGCCTTGGAAGAAGTTCAGGTGAATATCACTCCATATGATATTAAGCAGTCTGGTTTCGTAGGTGCAAATGTGAATGCAGTAACGCGCAGTGGTACCAATGATTTCAGCGGTTCAGTGTATACGTTGTGGAACAACCGTGATCTTGCCGGTGTGAAAGCATACAGTGATGTAGCAAACGTTCCAAAAGTTCCATTTACTTCAGCTACCCAAGGTTTCCGTGTTGGTGGACCAATCATCAAAAACAAATTGTTCTTCTTTGCAAATGGTGAATTTGTAAAAGGTGCAAAACCTGCACTTGATTGGGTTGCCAATGCTCCAGGAGCTGTTGGAAATGTATCCAGAACAACACTTGCTGATCTTCAGGATTTGAAAACATTCATGAAAGATAATTTCAAGTACGACCTTGGTGCTCTGGACAATTTCAACAATGAGGCACTGAGTAAAAAATATTTGTTGCGTTTGGATTATAACATCAGTGATGCACACAAATTGACCATCCGTTATTCTCACCATGATTCACAAAGTGATGCCATTATCAGCGGTTCCAGCTCAGGAAATACTGCTGGTAATGGTAACAGACAAAACCTTGCTACTGCAATTTCTGGTCAGAACACTGGTTATATCATCATGGATAATACACGTTCTATTGTTGCTGAGTTGAATTCAAATTTGAAGAACAACGTCAGCAACCAATTCCTTGTAACATTCAATAAGCAAATTGAAGACAGGAAATACAGAACAGCTATGTTCCCAACAATTGACATTCTTTCTGGAGGTAGCACATATACTTCTCTTGGTTTTGATCCATTCACTCCAGATAACAAATTGAATTATTCAACATTCAATGTAACAAACAATACCACATTCATCAGAGGTAAGCATAACATTACAGTGGGTGCCAGCTATGAGCATTTTGTTTCAAACAACCTTTTCTTTTATGGATCGAATGGTGTTTGGACATTCAACAGCATTGCAGATTTCAAAACTGCAGCGTTGGCATATTTGGCAAATCCAAATCTGACAACTTCTCCTGTAACCGCCAACAGATTCAACTATCGTTACACACTTCTTCCTGATGGAAAGAAGCCTTGGCAGACTTTCAAGGATGATATCTTTAGTGCCTATGCACAAGATGAATTCAAGGTATCTAAGAATTTTCGTTTGAACTATGGTGTTCGTTTGGATTATCTGGCAATTACGAACACAGCTACTGATTATGCAAACTCTTACGTGTCAAGCCTTGATTTCAGAAGTCCATATTTTTCTGCATACAGAATCAATACAGCAGAAATGCCAAAATCAAGAATGTATGTATCACCTCGTATCGGATTTAACTGGGATGTTTTTGGAAACAAAACAACACAGGTTCGTGGTGGATCAGGCTTGTTCCTTTCAAGGATGCCTTATGTGTTGATTAGCAATCAATTGGGTAACAATGGGGTAAATATCGGTTTGATCAATGTAACAGGCACTGCAACCAATGCATATCCATTTACGTTGGATCCAACACGTTACAAACCAACTACAACTGATGTTTCATTGTTGCGTGGATACAATCTGAACTATAGTGATCCAAACTTGAAGTTCCCAATGAACTGGAAGAGCAATATTGGCATTGACCAAAAACTTCCAATAGGTGGTATCATTGCTTCTGCAGAATTCATCATCAACAAGAATATCAATGCATTGCATTACATCGATGTTAACCTGAACTACCCAAGCCTTAAGTTTGCAGCAGGTCCTGATAAAAGAGCGATTTTCCCTGCATTGGATCTTTCAGGAACAGCAGCAACGAATGCAAGAAATGTGAATTCAACACTTGGAAATGCGTATGTATTGACAAACAACAATGTTGGTTACAGCTACACGGCTACTGCTAAATTAGAAAAGCCTATTACGAAGAATTGGGGTGGAATGTTCGGTTATACATACGGTACAGCATATGATCTTTCTTCAGTAGGTAGTACCGTAAATGCAAATACTCCATCCATTTATGGTCAGAATTTCTTGAAGATGGGATATTCAGACAATGATCTTCGTCATCGCTTTGTAGGCTTGCTTAGCTACAAGTTGAACTATGGTAAGAATTTTGGTGGTGGAACAACCTTTACATTGGGTGCAGTTTCAGCAAGTGGCGGTAAGATTTCTTACATGTATTCTAACGATGCAAATGGTGATGGTCAGTTCAATGATTTGATCTATGTTCCAACTGCCGACAATAATATTCTTTTCAAGGATAAGACAGTAGGCACTAGAACATTCACTGCTGCTGAACAAAATTCAGTTTTCCAGGACTATATTGCCGGAAATAAATATCTGAGCACAAGAAAAGGAAATTATGCAGAACGTAATGGCGCAGAGTTTCCATGGTTGACAAGAGTTGACTTCAGTGCTGAACAAGATTTCTTTGTAAAAGTTGGTAAGCAAGGCAAGCATAACATCATTCGTTTTAGGGTTGATGTATTGAATGCAGGAAACCTTGTGAACAACAAATGGGGTGTAGGTTATGTTTCAACAACAACACAACCACTTACCTATGCTGGTCGCAATACTGCAGGACAACCTCTTTTCCAATTGGGTACACAAGTTTTGAATGGTTCAACTATTCTTTTGAAAGATTCATTCCTGAAGTCCAAAACATTGGATGATGTATATCAGATACAATTTGGTATCAGGTATATATTCAACAACTAATAATTTAAATGAGGGGTTAGATTATATTGTACAGTCATCAACCGGAACCAATTGGTTCCGGTTTTTTTTCTTCAAAAACTTAATATAAAATTTCATTATTGGAAATATTAAGTTTATTTCTAATTCAGACTTTTGTATCGATTTAGTCTTAAGCATTAATTGGTGATAGATCCGGCCGTTTGTTCTCATGTGGCCTTTTTTTAAACATCTTTAATTTGAAAAATTTAAAGTAATATGAAAAGCAAAATCAATTTCGAAGCTATCGTTATCACAACAGTTATCGGAACAATCATTTTGTTCAAATTACTTACAGTTATTTTCTAGCATCTTGGAAGTTCAATCCGTGTTTTCTCATTGTTTTATACAACAGTTTTTAGTACACAGCCACTTGTTCTCAAGTGGCTTTTTTTTATCATTATGATTCATGATAGATTAAATTAAAATCTTTTCTTTTTGTCTTAACATAGAATTAATATATTTTTCGATTTAAATTATTTTTTTGATAATGATTTGTAATAATTCATTCAAATATGTAATATTAGATTGCAGCAATGAAAATCGTTTTGCATATTGGGGTATACCTGTTAGTAACATTCTTTTTCTGCATCATCGTTGACCAATATGTTTTTTCACCTAAATATGAATTTTTATTAACAGAAAAATTCAGCGGAGATAAAATTTGTAACCCCTACAAATCAATTAACCCGAATCATTATACCCCTGCAAACTTTCATGCACATGCCACCTTGGGGTTTGGTTTATTTAATGGAAAGGGTTCAGCCAATGAAATATGGAATCGATATTCACAAATGGGTTATGGTTTTCATTCAGTTTCACAATATCAACATATTGATAAATCTTTTGATACGGCCAAAAACTATATACCTGTTTATGAACATGGATATAATTTGAAAAAAACCCATCAATTGATTATCAACGCAAGTCATGTTACTTGGAAAGATTATTTTCTTCCTCAAACGCTTGCAAATAAACAGACCATTCTAAGTCAGATTGCTGAAGACACTTCTGCCCTGATTGTATTGAATCATCCTGATTTGTTAAACGGATATACAAACAATGATTTGAAATACCTTAAAAATTATGATTGTATTGAATTATTGAATCCTGCTGCCAATTCATTTTCTCAATGGGATACTGCTTTGTCCAATGGCAATCATGTATATGCAGTTGGCAATGATGATCTCCATGATATTCATAACAACAATCAATTGAGTAGATTTTGCAACCTGATTTATGCTCCTACAAAAGATGCCAAAGAAGCAATTGCTTCCTTAAAAAATGGAAGCAATATTGTAATGTGGCTTCCTCAGGTGACTGGCGAAACGATATTCGAAAAAATTCAAAAAATAAAGAAAAGCAATTTGAGTTTAAACAATATTGAAATCATGCACGATAACATGCATGTCAATTTTGTTCATCCTGTAAAATCGATTGATATATTTGGACAAGGAGGATCACTTGTTTATCATGGGAACAACAGCTTACATGTTACCGTACCTTTTTCAAGTGATAGCAGTTATTTAAGATGTGTATTTGAAACTTATGATGGAATCAAATACATACTGAATCCAGTATACAGGTACAAACATCAATTGGAATCTAGAAATTTCATAGCGAGTACATATCTCAAAAAAATGCCAGGAAATGACATATTTTCATTGATACTTATTAGTTTGTGGATTGTATTCAGTATCTGGTATTTATCTGGCGTATTCCCATTATTCAAACCATTTTCATTCAGAAAACGCCTGCTTAGGAGAGTGTAAACGTAGATCACATGTTGCAGCTTAACATAAAACAGGTCATTGTAATTTCTACTATCATTCATTTGATTGTGGGATTTGGTATTCCTTTAGGCAATGATGAAGTTTATTATCTTCAATATGCACGTTATCCATCTTACCATTATTATGACCATCCATTGATGGTTGGATTGATTTCGAAAATTTTCAGTTTCAATTTGCATGTAAAACATCATTTGTTTTACAGGTTATTTTCAATCGTTGCATCATCCGTATCAACTTTCATCATATATAAAACCACATTATTATATGGCACTAAAAAGCAGGCATTGATTTCTTCCATCTTATTTTCAATGTCATTCTATTTTAGTGTCATAGCAGGAGTTTTTATTATGCCAGATGCACCAATGATCTTATTTTGGACCTTGGCTTTTTATATTGCATCCTATTTGCTTTTTTCAGAAACAATAGATATTAATCAACAACATGAACTATTGATATGGTTTGGTATCTTATCGGGTTGCGCTATTCTGTGCAAGTTTCATGCAGCTTATTTGTGGATTGGATTTTTTCTGTTTATTTTGATTAATAAGCGAGATTTATTTTCAACATGGCACTTATATTTATCAATGTTGATCACGGCTGTATTTTTAATACCAATCATTTATTGGAATTATAAGAATAACTGGGTAAATTTTTCCTTTTATACCGGAAGAGTTGGTCTCGCAGGACATATCAGTTTTCAATATTTTGTAAGAGAGATTTTGGGCGAAATATTTTATCAAAACCCCATTGTTTGGATATTTATTTTTATTCAGTTGGCAATAAAAAAATCAAATGCTTCATTTGATAAGAAAAGAGAATTTCTTTTTTTAATGAGTTTTCCATTGTTGTTTGGCTTTTGGGCACTTTCTTTATCTCGTGAAACATTGCCGCATTGGAGTGGTCCAGCGTACTTACCCATTATCATTTTGGTATCAACTGGATTGCAGCAAGAGTTTATACAAGGAAAATTGAATTTGTGGATGAGGGCTATGGTTGTCATGTTTTCAGTTGTTTTGGTTTTGGGCATAGCTGTAATTAATTATTTTCCAGGAACCATAGGAAATAAGAAAGACATGTTGCACTATGGAAGTGGTGATTTTACCCTGGATATGTATGGTTGGAAAGAATCTAGCGCTAAAATGCTGCAGGCAATCAAAGGAAGCAAACTTGAAAAAGTTCCATTGGTGAGTTCTGCTTGGTTTCCCGCTGCACATATCAATGAATATATTACTTCTGGAACTGAATTGCGTTCATTTGCATTGGGGCCTGTAAATGACATCCATCAATTTCATTGGATTAATCAAATAAACGGTGGTCTGCCGGAAAGAGATAGTCTATTATATATTACAACATCAAATTATTTCAAAGACCCAGTTGTTTTATACCGCCATTATTTTAATAAGATTACATTGTTGAATAAAATTGAAGAAAAACGCAATAGATCTACAACAAGATTCTATTATTTGTATTTGCTAAGTGAAAGGACTGCTACATTGAAACTGATCCAATAAAAGTTCACTTTTCCATATTAATATATTATTACTTTCTTGCTTGTGTTATTTACATTACGTTATTATTTAGTTTACGTTTTGCTCTTATTCAATTAACCTTCATTTCTTTTTCATAAAATACTTTCGCTTCACAAAACGAATTTTTTTATGAGAAATTTAACGAACAAGTTCTTGTTTGTGGTTTGTCTCATCATCGGATCAACAATTTCCATGATGGCGCAATCTACAAAAAACATTACTGGTAAGATTCTTTCCAGTGATGCAGGTCAGCCGGTATCAGGCGCATCAGTTATTTTAAAAAGCAAAAACAAAGGTGTTACCAGCAATGTAGATGGTGTATTCACCATTGACGCAGCTGATGGTGATGTACTTACCATTTCTGGTGTTGGTATCAAAGCCTTTGATTACAAAATCAAAGGAACAGGAGTACAAGTAATTTCTGTAAGTGTTGATGCAAAAAGCCTGAATGAGGTTGTAGTAACAGCGTTGGGTATCAAAAAGGAAACCAAACGTCTAGGTTATTCCGTACAGGAAGTGAAAGGATCTGATTTGATCAAAGCAAGAGAACCAAATCCAATCAATGGTTTGGTTGGTAAAATTGCAGGTTTGGATGTAAACATCAGCCGTGAAATTCTTGGTGCTCCAGCAGTTTCATTGCGTGGTCAAAACATCTCATTGTATGTTGTTGATGGTATGCCAATCAACTCTGATACATGGAACCTTAGCCCAGATGATATTGAGTCTTACACAATCTTGAAAGGTCTTGCTGCAACAGCAATCTACGGTAGCCGTGCGCAGAATGGTGCGATTTTGATTACTACAAAGAAAGGAGCTAAGACTGCTAAAGGTTATCAAATCGAATTCAACTCTTCTACTCAATTAGATAAAGGTTTCATCGCATTGCCAAGAACACAAGATTTGTATGGTGGTGGTGATTACGCTCAGTATTCTTTTGGTGATGGTAAAGGTGGTGGTATCAACGATAACGACTATGATGTTTGGGGTCCTAAATTTGATGGTCAGTTGATTCCTCAATATGATTCTCCTATCGATCCAGTAACAGGTGTTAGAAAAGGTACCCCTTATTTGGCTCGTGGTAAAAACAACCTTGCTCGTTTTATTCAAGCTGGTTTGTTGACAACCAACAACGTAAGCTTCAGTTCAACTACGGATCGTTCTTCCATCCGTATGTCAATGAGCCAATCGTATCAAAAAGGTATTGTTCCAAATACAAAATTGAATACAGCTAACTTTAATATCAGCGCTAGCTATGATCTTACAAGCAAGTTGAAATTGGAAGGTAACCTGAACTACAATCGTCAGTTCACTCCTAACTTCCCAGATGTAAACTACGGTCCAAACTCTATCATCTATAACATTACCATTTGGACTGGTGCTGACTGGGATGTAATGGCTCCAGATATCCGTGGTATATGGCAGCCTGGTAAAGTTGGTACACAAGCGATTTTCGCAGAATATCAGCGTTACCACAACCCATGGTTCATGAGCTATGAGTGGCTTAGAGGCCACTATAAAAATGACGTTTATGGTAACTTGGGTCTTACCTATAAGATCAACTCTAACCTCGAGGCAGTTGTTCGAGCTAACGTAAGTACATTCAACGTAATGCGCAACGAAAAAATGCCTTATTCAGCTCACCCTTATGGTCGTGAAGGTGAAAGAGGGGATTATCGTGAAGATGTTAGAGCAATGTTCGACAACAACGTTGAAGCTATTGTTAAGTATAAGAAGTCTTTGCCTTTGGGCATGAACCTGGATGCATTTGTGGGTGGAAACGCTCGTTCTTTCCAATACAATTCAAGCTTCACCACTACAAACTATTTGAACGTTCCTGGTTTGTATACATTTGCAAACTCATTGAATCCGGTAATGGCATATAGTAATACTGCAAACATGTTGGTATTGTCTTCTTACTATTCTGCAAACCTGGATGTAAACAAATATTTGACTTTGTCTGCAAACGGCCGTATGGATAAACATTCTGCTCAGCCTGCAAACAAAAATGCATTCTTCTATCCTTCATTCACAGCAGCTTCAGTTATTTCTGATTATGTGAAACTTCCAGAAGTTGTTTCTTTCTTGAAAGTAAGGGCTAGTACAGCAATTGCAAAATCTCCAAGTACTACACAATATGCTGGTCCTGCAGGTTATCCTGTTGGTTATGGTGCTGCTTATGTATCTACTTATGGTGGACCAACATATGCATTGTCTGCTCCAGCATACAGTATTGGTACAGTGTATAACAATACAACTGGTGCTTATGCTCCAACTTCTGCATTGGATTCAAATACGCAGGTATCTAAGACTTCAAGCAATGAAATTGGTTTGGATGTTAAATTCTTGAAGAACAGGTTAGGTTTCAGCTTTACAGCGTATGCAAATACACTTGGTCCAAATATCCGTAACTACCCAATCTCTCAAACAACAGGTATATCTGGATATACAACCAACGCTGTAAAAACACAAATCAAGGGTATCGAAATGTCATTGACTGGTACACCTATCATGAAGAAAAACTTCGGATGGAACGTATTGGTTAACTGGTCTACATTTACTGAAAGGTATACTGATCTTCCAGCAGCTTTCTCAAACTATCAGTTTAAGCAAGGTGATAGGGTAGATAAATTGTATGGTACTTTGATAGCAAGGACACCAGACGGACAAATGATTCACGATGCATCTGGCTATGTAGTTAAATTGCCTAAAGCTCAATACTTGGGTAATGCAGACGTGAAATTCAGCTGGGCTATCTATAATAAAATCAACTACAAATCATTCAGCCTTGGTTTCCAATTTGATGGTAAAGTGGGTGGTTTGATTCAAGACTATGTCAAGCGTAAAGGTGTTGAAGGTGGTCGTGATATTTCAACTGTTGAAGGTGCAATCGGTGCTGCTCGTGAATATGAATTCTACCATTACAAAGATGCTGGTTATGCTGGTATTTATGTAGGACAAGGTGCTCAGGTGTCTAATGGTGTTGGTATCACATTTGATCCAATTGATGGCCACATCACAAATATGTCTGCACTTCAGTTCAAACAAAATGCCTCTAAAGTAAGATGGATTCAAGATTATGTGAGTTCAACTTTCAACCAACCAGAATATACCACAGTTGCTAAAACATTTGCTAAGCTTCGTGAATTGACATTGACATACGCTTTGCCTGCTAAATTCTTCAATAAGAGTTTCATCAGCAGCATCGATGTGTCATTGGTTGGTCGTAACCTCTTGTATTTCTTCCCTAAAGCATTCAAAGATTTGGATGTTGACCAATACGCAGGAAGAACTATTTATAGTGGAAACAGCAGAGAGTATGGCTTGCAAACACCAACTACAAGAAGCTATGGCTTTAACGTGAATGTGAAATTCTAATCAAGCTTTCAGCATTATTAACAATTGAAAATAATTATATGAAAAATTTTATTAAAATAGGTTCAATGCTGATGGTGATCATTGCCATCGTATTGAGCAGCTGTACCAAGAAGTTTGAAGAGTACAGCTTGAACCCAAACCAACCGGTATCTGTTCCTCCATATTTGATTTTGAGAGGTATTTTGAGTGGTTTGCCTGTGTATCCTGACAGCGATGAAGAGAGATGGAGCCAATTTACTTGTCGTAACTATACTTATTATGGCGATAATAGGTATTGGACAGGTGCTGCAGGTCTTACATATAGCACATTGAACAATGTGGTTGCAATGGAAACAGAAGCAAAGAAAACAACTGGTGCAGACGTAAACGTTTACGCGGCTATCGGTAAATTTTTGAAAGCATACATGTTCGTAAACATGTCTTTGAAAATGGGAGATATTCCAATGTCTGAGGCATTGAAAAAATTGGCAACGCCAACTCCAAAATATGATTCACAAAAGCAAGTGTTCATCCAGTCTCTGGCTTTGCTTGAAGAGTCTAACACTATGTTTTCAGCTCTTATTGCGAAGTCTGACGTTTCATTGCAAGGTGATATCTTCTTCTTGGAGAGAACAAGTGGTGCTAAAAACCCATTGGATGCAATCAAAGCTTGGCAAAAAGTGGTAAATGCATTTCGTTTACGTGTTTTGATCCAATTGTCTAAGAAAGATGCTGACACTGATTTGAAAGTAAAACAACAATTCAGTGATATCATCAGCAATCCAGCGAAATATCCTTTGATGACTTCTGGATCTGATAACCTTGAGTTTGTTTATAACGCAGTTAACAACAAATATCCTGACAACAAAGAATCTTTTGGTTTTGACGCATTGCGTTACAACCTGGCAGCTACTTGGGTAAATAACCTTGCTGCTTTGAAAGATCTTCGTGTGATGAAAGTGGCAGAACCTGCTAGAGGTCTTGGATTTTCGGATACTTCTTACAATTCATTTGTTGGAGCCTCAACTGGTTTGGATCTTTCAAATATGGCTGCAGGTGTCCAAAATGGTAAATTTTCTTTGTACAACAGGAAACGTTACTATGATGGATACACTGCCGAAAATACCCCACTTGTTAGCTATTCAGAAATGTGTTTGAACATTGCTGAAGGTATCAACAGAGGTTGGGCAACTGGCAATGCAGATACTTGGTATCAAAATGGTATCAAAGCTAACTTCGCTTACTATGGGGTAAACGATGGAGCAAATACCGTTACTTTCCAACGTGCTGGTGCAATCACTTTGGCTGATTATGTTACAACAAGTATCACTTTCAACTATGCAGATTATTTTGCACAGACTGAAGTAAAATATGCTGGTAACAACGCAACTGGTTTGAATCAAATTCTTTTGCAAAAATATTTTTCTTTCGCTCGTAACTCAGGTCTCGAAGGTTACTACCAGTGGAGAAGAACAGGTGTACCTGCATTTGCAACTGGATCTGGTATCAGCACCAATGGAAACATTCCATTGCGCTTCCAGTATCCTGCTGCTGAATTGAGTACCAATAAGGCAAACAGGGATGCTGCTGTTCAAAGTCAGTACGCTGGCAACGACGACATCTTCGCTAAAATGTGGATTATCCAATAAGCATTTTCTCATCCTTTATACAGTCTGACCTTATGTTGAACATAGTTGGCGAAACTTTTTAAGTTTCGCCAACTTATTTTTAAAACCCTTAATTATGAAACTATTTTTTTCAATTGTATTCATTCTCACTGTTTTAGGTCAGGGCCAGTTATACGCACAAAATAAAGTCAGTTTGCAGGTTCCTGGTAAAAATGAGACTGCCATGGTCAATCCAAACGGTATTTCTGTTCTTCCTTCTGGAAGATATGTTACTCCTGCAGGAAATGTATTGAGATTGACACATGATCCATTTGGAATGAAACTTTCACCGGATGGGAAAAAAATAGTTACACTACACAATGGGGTTTTCTCGATCATTGATCTTCAGAAGAATTCAATTACAAGAATTCCGGATTATAAGGGAAAAATTAAGTCGCCCTTCGAAAAAGGTTCCATGTTGGGTGTTTCTTTCTATAAAAACAGCAATATCGTTTTTTTGAGTGGTGGAGATAAAGGAGATATCATTTCATATGATATTGATTCTCTTAAAATAATAGATCGTTATTCCTTAAATGGCAGGATAGGTGCTAAAAATTACAATCATAGTTTAACTTCTGATCTTATTTATAATGATGCAGAAGAAGAGCTCATTGCCCTTGATCTTGCGAATTACAGAGTAGTGCGCATCGATCTAAAAACAAAAAAATTAAAATCCACTATTCCATCTGGAAGATTGCCTTTCGGATTGGCATTGAGCCCCGATAAAAAAACAGTATTGGTGGCTAATGTAGGAATGTATGCATATCCTTTGATAGAAGGCATCAACGATAGCAATTACAATAAAATGCTTATTGACCGTCATCCTTATGCACATAATTCAAAGGAGTCGATCAACGGAACCATCATTGATGGTAAAAAAATTCCGGGAGTTGGGGATCCCAATTCTCCTGAAGCGATGAGTGTTTTTGTGATTGATCTGGATAGTAATAAGGTAAGTTATAAAATCAAAACAGGAAAACTGGTAGGACAATGGATTGAAGATGCAGAAGTCATCGGAGGATCTAGTCCGAACTCTATAGTTGTTGGGAATCATTATGCCTATGTTTCCAATGCAACAAATGATAATATTTCAGTGATTGATTATAAAAATGGAAGGGTAGTCAAAGATATTGTAATCACTGCTGATAAGAGAATTGATAAGTACAGAGGCTTTTTGCCATTTGGCCTCTCACTTGATGAAGAAAATTCAAGATTGTATGTAGCACTGCTAGGTTTTAATTCACTTGCAGTGATTGATTTAAAAACAGATTCCACGGTTGGACATATACCAACTGGTTGGGGTCCTTCACGTGTGATATATTCTAAAGAGAACCAAAAAATTTATGCTGTTAGCGGAAGAGGGTTAGGCGCAGGGCCCAACGGAGGTAAGGGTTTTAAAGCTCCTGAACAAGGAACATATGTAGGCGATATTCAATTGGCAACATTTCAATCCATCGACATTCCCAATGCAGATCAGTTGAAACTATATACGCAGCGTGTATTGGATAATACATTTGTAACATCTCCCATAAAAAATGAAAACAATCCTCTGCCAACTGATTTTGCAGAAGTAGATTCACCTATCAAACACATTGTTTATATCACCAAGGAGAACAGAACATACGATGAAATTTTTGGTTATCTAAAACAAGCCAATGGTGATAGCACCTTGGCAAGATTTGGAGTAGACGTAGATCTTTATCTGAGAAAAGATACCATCTTAAAAGCAAGAGTTACTCCCAATCATAAAAAAATTGCAACCAAATATTCTTTCAGCGATAATTTCTATTGCGACAGCGATGCATCCATCCATGGTCATCACTGGATGATGGGTGTGATACCAAACGAATGGGTTGAAACAAACTCTAAAACTTCTAAAACTGCCATGCTCCTTTCTGATGCACCCGGAAGAAGATTTCCTGGGTCAACAGGAAGCATGGATCCTGAAGATTTTGCAGAAAAGGGCGGACTCTGGGAAGCATTGGAAAGAAAAGGAGTTTCATTTTATAATTTTGGCGAAGCCAATGAAACTGCGCATGTAAGGGAAGAGTGGATGGATACGGCTACTGGTGCAGGCCATGGTGTAATGGTGCCAATGCAAAAAGCTTTGTATTCCAGAACAAGCCACAACTATGCTGGTTTCAATAGTAATATTCCTGATCAGTTTCGTATGGATCAATTTGAATCTGAGTTCACTAAGATGTGGTTGAATGGAAAAGATACCATGCCTGGATTAATTACCATGCAAGTTCCAAATGATCACACATCTGGTGCAAGACCAGCAGATGGATATTTGTTTCCGCAAAGTTTTGTGGCAGACAATGACCTTGCCATTGGTAGAATTCTTCATTTCTTATCAAGAACACCTTATTGGAAAAATACACTGGTTATTATCACTGAAGATGATCCGCAAGGAGGAGTAGATCACGTGGACGCTCATCGAAGCATACTTATGATGGCTGGTCCATATGTTAAACGTGGTTATGTTTCCCATACCCATGCAAATTTTGGTTCCATCCTGAAAACTATTTATAATATTTTAGGTGTATCTTATGTGAACCAATATGATGTAACAGCTTCTCTCTTGAAAGATTTTTTCACCTCAGTTCCTGATTATTCTACTTATGATTTGGAAAAATCGGATGAAAGAATTTTCAAGCCGGAAACAGCCATGAAAAAATACAACAGAGGTATTGACTGGAGAAAAGTAATGAAAGGCCCAGAAATGGATGATGAAGATGACATGAGAAAGAATCACTACAAGGAACAAAATAGCAAATCAAAGAAAAAATAATTCAATTCATGGAACCACATGCAGTTATAGAAGAGGTATTCTCTTTGTATGAAATTTATGGTAAGTCTGACTATATAGGAGAACCTGTTTCGCAGATCGAACACATGTGTCAGGCTGCACAGCTTGCAGAAGAAGAAGGATATGACACTGAAGTTATATTGGCTGCATTTTTTCATGATATCGGACACCTCTGTGAATTCATCATGCCAGTTGAAATGATGGATGGTGTTGGTGTGATGGATCATGAAGGCATTGGATATGATTATTTAATCCAAAGAGGTTTTTCGGTTCGAATAGCAAAATTGGTTAAAAGTCATGTTGAAGCTAAACGCTTTCTGACGTTCAAATATCACGACTATTATCAAAAACTGTCGGATGCTAGTAAGATCACTTTGGAACATCAAGGTGGCGTAATGACTGCCGAAGAAGCACATGCATTTGAAACGGATCCTATGTTTTCAGATTATATCAAAATGAGAGAATGGGATGACAAGGCAAAAATTACAAACAAGCCTTTGCCTGATATGTCCAAATACAAGCAAATGGCACTTGATCATTTATTAAACAGCAACCTCAAATAATTTTATGATGAACAGCAAATTTAAACTTGCCGTATTAGATATCGCAGGCACAACTTTGGTTGACAAAGATTTTGTAGCTATAGCTTTTGTTGAAGCTTTTGTTCAATTTGGTGTGGAAGTTTCTTTTGAAGAAATCAATCCATTGATGGGATTTAAAAAAACCGAAGCCATTGCTACTATGTTGGAGAGAAAAGGGGTTCAATTCACACAGGAAAATGTGGACTATATCCATAATATTTTCATGAATGAAATGATTCAATTTTATACTTCTTCTTCAGAGGTTGAGGCTCTTCCAGGGGCAGAAGAGATCTTCCAGTTTTTCAAGGAAAATGGAATATATGTTGCATTGAATTCTGGTTTTCCAAGATTGATTGTTGATGCCATCGTAGATCGAATGCAATGGCTTGAAAAAGGATACCTGGATTTCATCATTGCAAGTGATGAAGTTGAAAAAGGAAGGCCATTCCCTTTCATGATCAATTCACTCATGGCACAAGCTGGCATTACTAATTCAAAGGAAGTAATTAAAGTGGGTGATACCATGGTTGATATACAGGAAGGAAAAATGGCAGGATGTGGGTTGGTGGTTGCAGTAACCACAGGTGCTTATTCTCATAAGCAACTTGAGGAATACATGCCTGATCATATCATTTCTTCATTGGATGAATTGAAAAATCTGATTGATGAATAGAGTTTCATCCTATATTGAGTTTGATAATGCTACCATGTCTTTTCATAAAAAGACAATCGAAATTCCTGCACTCAAAACAGGCGAGATACTTGTTAAAATAAGTTATACTACCATCTGCAGAAGTGATATTTATACTTTTCAGGGAAAACGCACCGAAAAAAATCCAACCATTCTCGGACATGAAATCACTGGGCATATAGTGGAACTTGGTCCTGGCGCACCCACGAAAGATCTCAGAGGATTGCCTTTGATAATAGATAGCAGAGTTACCTGGGGTATCTATGCAAGCGACCCCACATCCGAATATTCAAAAAAGGGAATACCTCAAAAGTCTCATGATCTTTTCAAATATGGACATGAACAAATAACCATGGAAAGCAATTTGCATGGCGGACTTGCAGAGTATATCATTCTAAGAAAAAATACACCCATCATCATTGTTGATGAAAAAGTTTCTGATCCTGTTGCTTCATTGATCAATTGTTCAGTGGCTACGGTTGCAGGGGCCATGCGTATGGCGGGAATAATCAAGAATCAAATTGTAATGATTTGCGGCACAGGTATGTTGGGAACCATTGCATGTGCCATGGCAAAAAAAATGGGAGCTAAAGAAGTATTGGCCCTCGATGCCAATGAACAAAGAGCAATCACTGCTTTGAATTTTGGCGCTGATAAAATCATAGTACCTGAAAAAAATGAAGCACCAGAATTTTCTTTGTCTACAGCGGATGTCAAAAAGAAAGTAGATGTAGTTATCGATTTTACAGGAATTCCCGAAGTGATTATGTCATCTTTCGACACCATGAATATTGGCGCAACCCTGGTATTGATAGGCTCCACATTCCCACAAGCAGACCTGCAAATCAATGCAGAAAAATTAGTCAGAAATATTTGGACAATCAAAGGACTTCATAATTACAATGAGCAAGATTTGATTCATGCAGTTGAGTTTATTGAAGATACCATGTCAACATTTCAATTTTCAAAATTGATAGGACAAGAATATTCTCTTGATGAGGTTAAAAATGCATACGATTATGCCATTTTAGGAAACCCGCATCGGGTAGGTGTTTATCCTTCAAAAAAAAATACAGATGGGAAAAATTAAACTTGTTGTTTTCGATCTTTCAGGAACAACAGTCAGTGATGACAATGCGGTAGCAAAATGTCTTTTTAATGCAGCTAAGGAATTTGGACTATCTGCAACTCTTTCAGATTTTGAAAAAACCATCGGAACCAACAAAATTCATCTGTATGAATTCATGATTGCACGCGACAATGGAGTTCCTGCTGAAATCGAGCATCTTGAATCATACAGGTTTCCTGAATACCACGAAAAGGCTTTGGAAATATTTGATCATTATTCTGTTTTAATGATTGATTTCTATAGGAAAAATATTCAGGCAATGGATGGTGCAGAACAAACTTTTATTTGGTGCAAGGAAAATGGCATCAAAATTGCCACCGATACTGGTTTCCATCGAGATGTAAACATGGCCATCATGGAAGGTTTGCAATGGAGAGAACGTGGATTGATTGATATCGCATTGGATGTTGAAAATACAGATGGCATAGGAAGACCTGCACCTTATTTGATCTATAAAGCCATGTATGAATTGGGTATTCAAAGTATTCATGAAGTAATAAAAATAGGCGATACTCCCGCAGATCTTTTATCTGGCTACAATGCCGGGTGCAAAGGCAATATTGGAGTATTGAGTGGAGCAAATGCCAGAGAAACACTCATTAAATATCCGCATACCCATATCATTGATAGTGTAAAGCAGTTACCAGATCTCATCATGAAAGAATTCAATTAGACAATGACTGCAAAAGAAGTTCAAACCGAAAAAGTATTGAAATCTGATATCAGGAACAACAAGCAATTGTTGTTTATCATTCAGGCATCGATAGCATCATTTATTACGTACCTGAGTATGTATGCCTTTAGAAAACCCTTCACTGCTGCTTCTTTTGAAGGAATCAAGGTTCTGGGCATGGATTATAAAATCTTATTGATCATTGCTCAATTATTGGGATACACTTTGTCAAAATATCTTGGTATAAAAGTGGTTTCTGAAATGAGAAATGACCAGCGTGTCAAATACTTGTTTTTTTTAATGGGATTTGCATATGTTACCATTTTCTTTTTTGGTCTCTTACCATCACCATACGGAATCTTATTCATGTTTTTAAATGGCATACCACTTGGGATGATATGGGGAGTTGTATTCAGTTTTTTAGAAGGAAGAAAATCAACAGAATTGTTAGGTGCCGTGATGGCATCGAGTTTTATCATCTCTTCAGGTTTAGTTAAGGCTGTTGGAAAATACTTATTGGTTACTTATCACGTAAGTGAAACTTGGATGCCTTTCATCACTGCTTCGTTGTTTTTGCCTATTCTTATTCTTGGAATTCAAATGTTGAAAAAATTGGAAGCACCAACAGAATCAGATAAGGCCTCCAGAACCATGCGTGTTCCTATGAACAATACAGAAAGAAAAAACTTTACGAAAAGATTTGGTTTGGGCATATTACTCACCGTGGGTATTTATGTTTGTCTTACTGTATTCAGAGATATGCGAGACAATTTTGCAGTTGAATTTTGGACATCACTTGGTTACGGGAAAACCCCTGAAATATTGGTCTATTCTGAATTACCTATCGCTTTTTTTGTACTGATTATCATCGCCTGCATGATCATGATCAAAAACAATGGCGTTGCTTTTTTCTCTATGTTTCATATTATATTTTTTTCAGGATTGATACTGATATGTACAACACTTTTCTTCAACCTTGGAAAAATATCGCCAGTCCTATGGATGATCCTTTCTGGTTTTGCCATGTACCTCCCATATATTGGTTTTCATGCCCTGCTCTTTGAAAGATGGATTGCACATTTTAGATATAAAAGCAACATTGGATTTTTAATGTATACAGCAGATGCTGCTGGCTACTTCGGGAGTATGATAATATTACTTTATAAAAATTTTGGCACGCCCAATGTAAGCTGGATTGATTTTTTCAAAACCAGTTCACTTGTAGTTGGATTTATCATCGCTTTATTTGCTTTATTTTCTTTTTTGTATTTCAGACAAACAGAAAAAAAAGAAATCACGATCACATATTCCTAAATAAATGACTATGAAAAAAAATGCAATTGTAATTGGTGCTGGTATCGTTGGTTTGGCATGTACTCGTGCATTGGCAACCAGAGGGTATAAAGTGACCGTTATAGACCGAAGTGATTTTGCAGTAGGAGCATCTATCAGAAATTTTGGAATGATATGGCCAATTGGTCAACCCGATGGAAATCTTTATGAAAGAGCATTGCTTTCTAAATCTATATGGATTGAAACTTGTGAAAAGGCTAATATCTGGCGAGATCCTGTTGGCTCTTTGCATTTAGCCTACTCAGATATGGAAATGGAAGTCATTCAAGATTTTTTTGCAACAACAGGCAAAGAAAGAAATTATCAAGTACTGGATGCATCCAGCGCATCAAGCATGTCCAGTGCAATCACCGGTAGTGGACTTAAGGGGGGTATTTTTAGCCCTGATGAAATGATACTTGACTCTCCCAAAGCCATTAGAAATATTCCTTCATTCCTGTCTGAAAATTATGATGTAGAATTCAAGTGGAATACACATGTTAATAAAGTTGAAACCAGTAAGGTTTTTGCCGGAAATCAAGTCTTAGAAGCAGATGAAATCTTCATTTGCAACGGACCTGATTTTGAAAATCTATTCCCTGAAGTAACTGCAAAGTTGCCTCTCACAAAATGCAAATTACAAATGATGCGTTTTGAAACACAACCCGACAATTGGAGAATGGGGCCATCATTGTGCGGCGGATTGTCATTAACACATTACACCAGCTTCAAGCAAGCGGGCGATTCATTAAAAAAATATAAATCCTTTGTTGAAGAAACAATGCCCGAATATGTAAAATGGGGAATCCATGTGATGGTGTCACAAAATAGTTCTGGTGAAATTATTGTGGGTGACTCACATGAATATGGACCATCTCATGATCCATTTGATAAGTCTTTCATCAATGAACTTATCCTGGATTATCTGAAAAAATTTGCACGATTCCCTTCTGAAAAAATCGCAGCATCATGGAATGGAATTTATCCTAAAATGTTGGATGGTTCTACAGAAATTGTTCTTGACATTTTACCAGGTGTCAAAATGATCAATGCACTCAGTGGTGCTGGAATGACACTTTCTTTTGGCTTGTGTGATCAGGTAATTGGTGGCACTTATTCAAAATAAACTTATCTATGAGGAACACGTTGCTATCAGGAATGTTTTTAATTGCACTGATTTGTGTGGACATTCAATGTGTATTTGCCCAATTTCCTAAATTGCCCAAAAGCAAAAACACACCAATCGTTGTTGCACATAGGGGAAATCATGAGCATGCGCCTGAAAATACGGTTCAGGCAATAAAAGATGCTATTAAAGCGGGTGCTGATTATGTAGAAATTGATCTAAGAACAACGCTTGATTCACAGCTGGTGATTATGCATGATGGTGATACCAGAAGAATGACAGGTATATCAAAAGTGATCAGAAATACCTCTTTTGATAGTCTGTCTGTTTTGCGCGTGAAAGATGTCAATCACCCAGAATGGGGTTCATTTTCAATTCCAACGTTTGATGAAATTCTAGCAACCTGCAAAGACAAAATTAATATATACCTGGATTTTAAAGATGCCTCAGTAGAACGAGCATATGAAAAGATCTCACAATATAAAATGCAACATCGTGTTGCCGTTTATATCAATTCAGTCAAGCAGTTTGAAGATTGGCGGAAACTCCATCCTGAAATTCCTTTGATCATGAGCAAACTAAAATCAATGACTTTTGAGGAATTTATCAAGTTTGCCAATCCGGATGTTATGGATGGCAATGTTTATGAACTGACGAAGGAAAATGTTGAACTGATGAAATCATTGAATAAGCATATTTGGCCAGACGTTCAATCATCATCTGAAGGAATAGCCGTTTGGAACAAGGCATTGCAATTGGGAGTATCTGGTATGCAATCAGATAAGCCTGAAGAGCTGATAGCCTATCTTAAATCGCAAGGTCTGAGAAAATAATTTTCTGGTTTACTAAGTGAATACTTATTGAATACCTCTGAAAATATTGCTCATTTCCATGGCTGTTTCTGCAAACTCCTTGCCTTTATTCATTTGTTCTTCATCAGCCCTAACCAATGCAAGCTCTTCTGTTTGGGTTGTAAGAATACCAAATATCAATGGTATTTCAATTTGTGTTGAAACAATGCTTAATCCGTTTGTGACATACTGACAAACATATTCGTAATGATCTGTATCTCCTTTGATGATGGCTCCTATAACGATAATGGCATCATATTTGTTTGCATCCGCTAATTTTTTTGACAGACCTACTGTTTCAACAGAACCAGGACATTCAAACAAATCAAACGAAACTTCTCTTGCCTCCAATTCCTTTACACATCCATTCAACAGCATTTGTGTTATTTCTTCATTGAATCGGGATCTGATCACAGCTATCATATCATTTTAATTTGATGGTTTCCAATATTTTTTTTGTCCTGCAAATATTTTTCGTTGAATGCATTCAATTTTGATGGAATTGAATATTGCTCAACCAGAATACCTGCTTGTATGAGCGAATTGATTTTTTCTGGGTTGTTGGTGATTAAATCAATATCGGTATAGTTCTCCATTTTGAGAATACCAATTGCATCTGAATAATCACGTTGATCTGCCTGAAAGCCAAGTCGTTTATTGGCATTGTACGTATCTTCACCATGATCCTGTAAGGCATACGCAGCAATTTTATTTCCTATGCCTATACCTCTACCTTCATGAGATCTGATATACACCAACATTCCATGACCTCTTTTTGAAATCGCCTCCAATGCTGATTGAAGCTGGTTTCCACAATCACATCGGTAACTTCCAAAAATATCACCTGTTAAACATTCACTGTGTAAACGAACAAGCGGTTTTTGATCGGGTTTCGAATCCATGATCAAGCATACATGCTCTGTTTGGTCATCCAGGTTTTTGAAAACTTTAATTTTAAATGTGCCATGTTGGGTTGGCAAAATAGAATCAGCGTATTGGATAATATTTTTTTCTTCTTTTCTTTTTTCAATCAATTGCTGAACAGAAACGATTTTTGTTTTATGCTTTTTAGCGAAATCAAAAATGGCCTGACCGCGCAACATGTTTCCCGCATCATCCATGATTTCACAAATAATGGCAGCAGGCGACAATCCACTCATTTTACATAAATCAACTGCAGCTTCTGTATGTCCCTCTCTTTCAAGCAATCCCTTTTCTTTTGCAACCACAGGAAATAAATGTCCTGGTTTGATGAAATCTGAAGGCTTGGAATTTTTATCAGATACCAATAAAGCGGTATTTGATCTTTCTGCTGCCGAAATACCGGTAGTTGTACCATGCATATGCGCAGCATCTATAGGGTCAAAAAAAGCTGTGTGAAACTTATCAGACTGATTGGATCTTAAAGGTTTTAATTCCAATCTGTTTGCAGTGGCCTGGTCTATGGCAATGCAAACCAATCCCCTTCCAAACTGGGCACAAAAATTCAATTTTTCCTGAGTAGAATAACATGCCGGGAAAATAATATCACCTTCATTTTCTCTCAATTCATCATCGGTGACAATAATTGGATTTCCTTTTTTAAATTCACTCAGCGCATCACTTAATTCATCAAACATCTGCAGAAGACTTTTTCGTTAGTATTCGTTCAGTATATTTTGCGAGGATATCAAATTCCAGATTTACGTTCATTCCAGCTTCCAATATCCCAAGACTACTTTTCTCCAGCGTAACCGGGATCAGACACAAATTGATAACCAATTCGGTTACATTATTTACAGTCAAACTCACCCCATTTACAGCTATCGAACCTTTATAAACAACATACTGAGAAAAATGTTCGGGAATCGCAATATCCACAAACCAGAATGCTTCATTCCTATCAACGGAAATAACTTTGCCACTTGTATCTATATGCCCAAGTACATGATGTCCGCCTAAAAAATCCATGGGTCTGAGCGGGAATTCCACATTTACAATCCTTCCAACCTGATAAGATTGGATGATGGTTTTATCAATCGTTTCGGATGTTGCAAAAAATGTAAAGCCATTTTCATCTTTTTCTATGATGGAAAGACAGGCTCCGTCAATGGCAACACTATCACCCAACTTCAATCCTTGGTCAATATTCGGGTGATGTACCGTTATAATCAAACCTTCACCTTGTGTCTTGATGGCTGAAACGAAACCCTTTTCTACAATTCCTGTAAACATGTTGACTACTATTGTAATTTTGCAGCAAATATACGTCCATGTTTTCAGAGCGGATGATGTCTTATGCCATTGAATTATCTAAAAAAGCAGATTACAAACGGATCAGCCCCAACCCCTTTGTTGGTGCTGTTGTTTGTGATGAAAATCAGCAAATCATAGGCGAAGGATTTCATCAAAGCCATGGCGGACCACATGCAGAGGTTCATGCCATCAGGCAGGCTCTGAATCATAGAACTGACCTTACAAATTGCATTCTCTTTGTTACCCTGGAACCATGCTCGCATCATGGGAAAACACCTCCATGTACGGATCTGATTTTGGAATCAGGAATTAAAAAAGTGTTCATTGGATCATACGATCCCAATCCACTTGTAAGCGGAAAAAAGTATTTGGAAGAAAATGGGGTTGAAGTGAATGAAATTTTGTTGCCAGAAGCACAGGAATTGAATAAGGTATTTTTTACCAATCACATTAAAAACAGGCCCTTTATTCAGTTGAAGTCTGCCATAACACTGGATGGTAAAATTGCAGATCGATATGGTGATAGCAAATGGATTTCAAATGCTGAAAGCAGGAAGATTGTTCATCAAAGATTTCGGGCAAACACAGATGCTATTCTCACAACCTACAAAACAATCATTCAGGATGATGCAACAATGAATATCAGATTGGATCATGAAGATGAAAAGGAGTTAAATGTAGTTTGTATCGATAGAAAACTTGAGCTTCTTCAAAACCAACATCTCTCTGTTTTTTATAAAAGAACAGATTCAGTTATTTATCTTGTTAGTGATAAAGAAATGAATGAGGAATCAATTCAAATGCCCAATGTCGAAATTCTATATATTCCATTTGACAACGAAGGTTTGATGGATCTTAAAACATTTGGTGAAGTTTTATTGAAGAAAGGCATATGCCATCTATTGGTTGAAAGTGGATCAACATTCGCAACTACCTTGTTGAAAAATCATTGGTTGGATGAGCTTGTAGTATTTATTGCTCCTAAAATCTTGCCAGATGTACAAGCTAATTCACTCTTTCAATCTCTTGATGCCATGAGTATATCCGAAGCAAAAAAACTGAATTTGAAAAATGTTGAAAGAATCAATGATGATGTTTTACTAACGTATTCGCTTTCATGAAAATACCCTCAGCTTGGTCCCACTCAAATGTGTTTTGTATTGAGTCAGTGGATTGACAGCAGGACCTTGGGTGACAGCTCCATTTGTAGAAAATTTTGCACCATGCCTACTGCAAAAAAATATATCTGAAGGATAGTATGCAACTAAACTACCCTGGTGTGTACATCTTGCACTAACAGCTACATATTCATCTTTGATTGTATGCGCAATGATGATATCAACTTTATCAGGAACAAAGACAAAGCCACCTTGATTCTTCAGTTTGCTGTATTGGGTATCATTCAAATCTATGGTTAAGTCAATCAAGTCTGATGCAGGAAGTGCGACTGAATCATGTTTGCATGCTTCCATATTGCATGTAACAAACGCTATTGGAATAGAAACTCCTAACATTTCAAAAAATTCTTTTCTGTTCATGATGAATTTTCATGAATGTAAATTTTTTTTATAACCGATTCTATGATCCTGGATTAAGTTTTAGTCATCATCAACTGAAAAAATGCTTAAAGTAAAAATTGCATTTTCATTTCTGCCACATGAAACCCTTTGCCCATAAGGTTTCTGTATTGTTCACTATTTTTGTTCAACAACGGATTGGTATGATTCAAATGAATAAACCAGAGTTTATTTTTTTCAGTTGATGATAGGGTTGAAAGTTTTTCCATCGTTTCAATCACACATGGGTGGGGAACTTCCGACATCTTTCTGTTGTTCAACTCTTTGGTATCGTAAAATGTTCCATCCAAAAATGCGTAATCAACTTCTTTGATCATAGCAATTAAATCACGATCCCATTTCTCCCACTTGTCAATGTCTGGGATAAACAATGCTTTCTTTTGAGGACCCTTGATGATGTAGCCTACTGTTTCTGAAAATTCATCGCGGTGCGGAACTCTGACTGCTTCAACAGAAATTTGTTCACTCAGCTTTATAAATTCCCTCTCCCTCATTTCAAGCAGTTGAATATTATTCAAGGAAACAAGCTGACTCCAGGGGCCATTCGTTTCCAAAAATGTTTTCATGCGTGGCATGGTAAACACTTGAACATTTTTTGACCCGAGTGCCTCTCTTCCGAGATACATCAATCCTGTATAATGCCCAATATGCGCATGTGTCAGGAATATTCCGTCAGGCATTTTATGGATAGGCTGATGAATTGTTTCGTTTAACATTCGCCATTGTGAAACCATGTCGGGACTGGCATCAAAAAGAAAATTCTTTTTAGAGATCGGATCGATCAATCCAATAGAGCTCACTTTTTTTATTGAATCAATTGTTGCGCAACATGATTTGGTGCAACCAATATGTGGGGATCCTCCATCCTGCAGTGTTCCTAATACGAGCAAATATGGTTTTTCTTGCTGTGCATAGGAAGTGTTCAGAACAAATAGAAATAATATTGCAAGCAGTATTCTCTTCATCTTATGCCTTGACGATCTTTCCTTTGATGATGGTGTTTGAAATATTGATCTGTTCATCAAAGAGAACAATATCAGCATCTTTTCCTTTTTCGAGAGAGCCAATGCTGTCTTGTTGTTTCATGATTCGGGCTGGTGTAAGTGTCATCATCCTGATGGCATCGATCAATGGGATGTCTGCCATGTGTATCACGGTTCTTACCAACCTGTCTGTCAATGCAACGCTGCCGGCAAATGATGATCTGTCGGGCAACTTAGCCACACCTTCTTCAACAATCACAGGCAATCCATTGCTAATATGTCCGAGCATGTATTCTCCCTCTGGCATACCTGCCGCACGCATGGCATCCGTGATGAGGGCGGTATGTTCGGGACCTTTGATCTTGTAAATGAGTTTCAACAGTGGTGAAGGAAGATGCACTCCATCAGCGATGATCTCCACATCCAGATCATCAAGTAAATAACCAGTTTCAACTACACCAGCATAACGCTTTGCATTTTTACGTGTTACACCCGACATAGCCGAATAGAAATGTGTAAGCAAGCTATATCCATTATGATATGCTTCAAGTGCTTCTTCATATACAGCTTCAGTATGTGCCATGGAAGCAATGATGCCTCTTTCATTCAGAATTCTTCCGAATTCAATCGCACCTTTTCTTTCAGGCGCTACACTCCATCGTTTAATAGATTTGGAATGATGAAGCAGCTCCATATATTCAGCAGGATCAGGATCACGAATGTATTTTGGATCTTGTGCTCCTCTTTGATTCATGGCAAAATAAGGTCCTTCTAAATGAATACCCATAAAAGAAGCGCCTTTGGTGTTTTTGAGAGAAGCTGTTTCATAGGTATCCAGCACCTGAAGCATTCCTTCTTTGTCAGCAGTAGTGGTGGTAACCAGCATGGAAGTGGTTCCATGTTGTGCATGAATATTAGCAACACCCAAAAATGCTTCTTCGGTTCCATCCATGAAATCAAAACCACCACCACCATGAACATGTATATCAACAAATCCTGGAGAGATGTATTTCCCCTTTGCATCTATTTCAATCGCTTCTGGGAAATCTTGATTTGATGATTCTACTCCTATGATCTTACCATCTTCAACCAATACAGTACCATTTTCAATGATCTTATTGTGAAGAATTATTTTTCCGTTGTAAATGTGAATCCTGTTGCTCATTGTATTTTCCATCTTCTGATCTTGTGTCCGTATACTGCATAGAATACAAGGTAAAGATAACAAGGTATCAGCACTGCATAAGCAATTCGTACATCAAACATGTCTGCAACATATCCATAGAAAAGAGGCATGATTGCATTTCCGCTTAAACCCATGATCATGATGGAGGCACCCAACTTTGTGAACTTTCCAAGTCCATCCAATGCAAGGGGCCATATACCTGCCCATACCAATGAATTTGCGAGGCCCAGCATCACCACAAACCAGATTGAAATATCACTGCTATGTCCTAAAAAATGAACTTGCCCGTGAGAAGCAATGATTAAAAAAGTCAATGACAGTCCGAGTAGGGTGCAAAATCTCAATGCCTGTACCTGACTAACCCATCTCGGAATGAGTATGATACCAGAAACATATCCGATGATCGTTGCAGCAAGTGTATAGGAAGGGAAAGACTTTGCTTCCAGCAATGGCATGTTCATCGAGTTGGCATATCCTATAATAGTGTCGATTGAGATGACCTGAGTGCCAACATGCAGAAATATCGCAACTGCACCTAGAATGAGATGAGGAAAATCGAAAATACTTTTCTTGTCTGCATTTGCCGCTGCCAATGCTGTTGACTCCTTTTCTGTATCAATTTCAGGTAGGGGTGAAAAGCGTACAAGCAAACCTAAAAAGAATAAAACCGTTCCCACAACTGCATAGGGAGGTATTACTCGTCTTACCAATTCATCAAGCGCTTGTGCTTTTTGTAAAGCATCCATAGAAGGTAATTGTGCAAACAAATTGGTATCTGTTGCCTTCAGTACTACTGCCGCAAATACAAGCGGAGCAAGGATTCCGGCACCTTTGTTGCAAATTCCCATGATGCTGATGCGTTGGGCTGCGCTTTCTTTTGGCCCAAGTACAGTGATATATGGATTGGCAGCAGTTTGTAAAATGGCGAGTCCTGCACCAATGGTAAACAAACCGATTAGAAAAATTTCATATGTGCGACTCATCGCAGCAGGAATGAAAATAAACGCGCCAACAGACATGGTCCAGAAACCGGTCATCATCCCTTTTTTGAAACCTGTTTTTTTCAATAAGAAAGATGCTGGGACAGACATGACAAAATAGGAAATATAAAAAGCAAAGGTCACCAAATATGCCTTGAAATGTGTAAGCTCGCATGCAATCTTGAAGTAAGGAATCAGGATAGAGTTTACCCAGGATACAAATCCAAAGATGAAAAATAGCATACCAATGATCATGATTGATATCCTTGTTTGATTCTTTGTAAGAGCGCTTATTTCAATTTGTTGCGACATATTTTTTTATTTGTTTAACAGCATCGCCGATGCTTCATCCAGATGCATGCTGCAATGAGGATGTGTTTTCAAAATACTGGCAGGAACCAGATTGCTAATTTCATTTTCAAGACTGTTTTTAACTGCTGCTGCTTTTCTTTCATCTGGAACAGAACAGATAATATGTTTTGATTTCAAAATCTGTTTTACAGACATACTAATTGCTTGCTTTGGAACAGCCTCCAACGATTCAAACCATCCTTCACCCCATTGTTGTTTTCTGCAGGCTTCATCAAGATCAACAATGATATATGGTTCTACTGTATCAAAGTTTGCAGGCGGATCATTGAAAGCCAAATGACCATTCTCTCCAATTCCTGCAAGTGCAACATCTATGGGATGATTTTTTATCAGTTCTCCCAACGCAGCACATGTTCCAACAGGATCGGTTTCGGCATCTATCAAATAATATGCTTTCAGTGATGGAACTTTTTCAATGAAACGTTCCTTCAGGTATTTTCGAAAACTGGCAGGGTGTGTGATGGGCAATCCAATGTATTCATCCAGATGGAACATGGTAATTTTACTCCAATCAATATCCGTGTCTTGAAGCAATCTTTCCAATGTTGCAAATTGGCTGGTTCCGGTCGCCAAAATAATGTTTGCAAAACCTTTTTCCTGAACTGCTTTTTTTATAAGCATCGCGGCTTCTGCTCCTGCTGATTCTCCCAATGCTGCAGGGGTTGTGTGAATTTGTATTTTCAATTGATAAATTTTCAGACTTTTAAAAATGCTTTCTTTTCATATAGGAAATAAAGGAAAACCCACTTCACCACCAACACACATATTGCCATCAATAGCGCATTGTAAGGATCACCTGAAAGGTCTCCCACCCATTGAAAGAAACCTTTGGTGGCATATGACCAACTGATGAATTTACCCGACATGTAAATCAGAATGGAATTCATGCCAATCACCTTGAATACAAATGCCCAATTTTTATAACCACGTACGTCGATGATATAGTAGAACAGTGAAAAAAGCAAAAGACTTAATCCTGTTGTTTGCAGTACAAATGAACTAGACCAAAGATTTTTATTGATGGGAAAATCAAGGTTCCAAAGTTGAGATAGGATCAGTGAAACAATACCTGCGATGGCCAAAGTTCTTGCCTGTTTTGAAGGCGTCATGGATGCCTTTTTCAAAAAGCTTCCTGCCATGATGCCTGCAAGCGCTGTGCTGATGGCAGGTATATTATTGAAAAATCCAACAGTATCATGAATGCCTCTTGATAATTTACCAGGAAGAATTGTTCTGTCAACATACGAAGCAAAATTTCCGGGCTCTGTTAAGTCGCCTATGGGGAAACCCGGCGCAGATGTGAATTTCAGGATCAGCCAATAGCAAATCAAAAATCCGCTGAACCAAAAAATATGGAATTTTTCTTTTGCATACAAGTAGATGATATTGGCAAACATATAGGAAATACCTATCCTGCCAAGTACACTCATGAACCTAAAATCACTGATAGGTCTGATTTGTAGTCCGTTGTTATAAATCATTCCTAACAGCACAAGTATCAAACCTCTTTTAATGACACGCAGCATGAGGCTTTGTTTGCTTTTACCTTCTTCAAGCGATCTTCCAATGGAATAGGGTGTTGAAACGCCTGCCAGGAAAATAAACAATGGGAAGATAAGATCATAGGCTGTAAACCCATTCCAGATAGGATGTTCAAATTGGGCTGATAAGCCTTCCCAAAATGGGGTAGGAGAGATTTTGGCCATGGTATGGAAAAGTTCTTCCGCACCCATGATCCATATCATATCAAATCCGCGAAGCGCATCAAGCGAGTAGAGGCGTGTTTTGGTCATATGCAAGGTGTTAGATGTTAGGTGATAGGGGTTAGAAAAAACTCAATGTATTTTACTTAAATCTTCGGCTCCCATCCTTTTTCATATTCCCTGCTCCAATATTTCATCGCCTCCTTGTCGTTTAAAATATGTCCGTTGGTTGGATCAATCTGAAGGGTATGTCCTGAGCGTTGGGCAATATT
>CANFHO010000014.1 GCA_947447005.1 Chitinophagaceae bacterium | reverse complement strand
GGATAAATTCCAAAATAAAGATACTGCAACGGTGAGACTGTATATCCGTCCTGGAATTAATTATCCTCAAAAAATGTTGGAGCACAAGGTAGTTTCTGATGAGATGAAGCGTTACATCATGAATCTGAAACTTACTTTTTATGTAATCAGTAAAACTATCAAGACAACCAAACAAACAAGAACGGGTTTTGATATATCAAGTTCAACAACTGCCATGTTTGGTACCATTCTGGCTACCACAGGAGAGTCTCAAGGAACCAAAAATGTAGGCAAAGTATTACCTAGTGTAGGTCTAACGTTGGTTCCTGTAAAAGAGGCTGTAGCACCGAACAGGGTTCAAGAGCAAAACACAGCTTCACAGGTGAGAGCAACTATCAAAAGATTGGAATACATGTTGTCGGAAAATAGTTTGGTAGGTGATCGTGATCCAGATATTCTTTATAAGGCAAAGAAAATGAGGGATGAACTAAAACAATCGCAACTTCAGTTGGTTGATCTTCCGTTGGTGGAATTCGATCCTAGATACTCACAGGAAGATGCTGAAAAATATTTCAACAATCCGAAAACCAACAAACGCTATAAATTAAAAGTAAATTAATTATTGTTTGCATTCTGTTTTTCTCATGTTGAATACAAGATTTGATATCTTATATTCTCCATGATCTTGTATAAAGGAAAACAGATCAACGCCACAATGGCTAAATTTGCCGTCCAAATAAAAAACATATGGCACCCAAGCCATTGTTAATTCACCATCATTTTTAATGCTAAGATCATTCCCAATAATTCTTTCGTCATACGATCCTTGTGGACGTTTGATTACATTGGTTGCAAAGTCTTTTGGCAAAAAAGTGTTTACAATTACATTTTTATCATCTGCACTTCTTGTTATACTTTGAAGCCTGGCATTGTTACTAAAACAATCCAATATCAAACTATCATTTGCCATTTTCATAGCAGAAAACAACTTGTTTATGGTTTTTGTTATAACAGAGTCAGAAGATTGGGCATTTGCTTGGCTCAAAAAACAAATGGCAATGACAAGTATAATTGATTTTTTAATCATTGTTCTAGATATAACCTAAGATTTTCAACATACTTTGGGCAGTTTGCTCTTTTGCATACACCCAATCATGCAATTTGCCATATTTATCTTTACCAATGATAATATGCTTAGGTGACGGTATCATACAATGTTTAATGCCCCCATAACCGCTGATTTGATCCTGATATGCTCCTGTATGGAAAAATCCAAGATACAAGGGTTCCTTATTGGCCTCTGTACTTTCTTCTGGGTCGGTTAATTTGGGAAGAAACACTTCGTTGATATGTTCTTCTGAATCATAATAGTCATGTGAATCACATGTCAGTCCTCCCAGAACCACCCGTTGATACTCATTCTGCCATTTATTAATGGGTAGCATCAGGAATTTCTCCCCTATTCCCCAGGTATCAGGTAAAGTTGTAATGAAAGAGGAATCAATCATATACCATATTTCCCTGTCGTTTTGCACCTTTTCGGCAATCACTGAATAGATATGTGCCATACTTTCACCTACGGTAAAACTGCCAAATTCAGTAAATATATTGGGCATAGGAACCCTGGCTTTTTTACATGCCTTTTTAATGTTTCCCACAATTTCATTGATCATGAATCCATAGTCATATTCAAAGCCCAATGAATGTTTGATAGGAAATCCTCCACCGATATTGATGGAATCCAATTCAGGACAAATCTTTTTTAGTTGACAATACAAATTGATTACCTTGTTCAATTCACTCCAATAGTAGATATCATCTTTGATTCCTTTATTCAAAAAGATATGAAGCATTTTAAGTTGAAACTTATCTTCATAGCCTTCAATCTGATCTACATAAAATTCCAATATATCTTTAGCCCTGATGCCAAGTCGTGAGGTATAAAAAGGAAAATTGGGTTCTTCTTCCGCAGCAACACGTATCCCGAGTTTAAATGGAACTTTTACACTGCGCCTATACCTATCCAATTCTTCTTTGTTGTCAAGTACTGGAATGACATTCTTAAAGCCAGTATTAATCAATTTTGCAATACGTGATGTATATGTTCTTTGTTTGAAGCCATTGCAAATGATATGTATGTCTTTTGTTATCTTTTTCTTTTCATACAATTTGTTGATGATTTCGATATCATACGCATAGGAAGTTTCCAGGTTGATATCGTGAGACAAAGCCTCTTCAAGTATGAAAGAAAAATGGGAGCTTTTTGTACAGTAGCAATAATTGTAAGTTCCTTCGTACTGATGTTTTTTAAACGCCTTTTTAAAAAGATCCTTTGCCTTATTGATCTGTTGACCAATTTTAGGAAGATATGTTATCTTCATTGGCGTTCCGTACTTATCAATCAATGCTTTGATATCAAGATCATTGAAATGCAAATAACCTTCTTTTGTATTAAACCCCTCTTGAGGAAAATAAAAAGTTTGTTTGACCAGATCAGTATATGTATTGCCCATTCCCTTTAAAAATCAGTTTTGTGAAGGATAAGTAACAAAATTAATTTTTTATCAGATGCAAGAAATAAAAAACCGGATGTTTATTTGACATCCGGTTAATATGTTGCTCAGTAAAAAATTACTTTACAGATTGAACAAGCGTTTTGAAAGATTCAGGATTGTTCATGGCAAGATCAGCCAAAACCTTCCTGTCGAGTTCAATACCTTTCACTTTAAGTTTATTGATAAACTCAGAATAGGTAAGACCTTCTTCCCTAACAGCTGCGTTAATACGAACAATCCAAAGACTACGATAGTCTCTTTTCTTGAGTTTACGGCCTACATAGCTATATGTAAGACCTTTTTCAAGAACGTTTTTGGCAACTGTATAAACATTTTTTCTTTTGCCATAGAAACCTTTGGCTTGTTTTAAGATTCTTTTGCGTCGTGCCCTTGAAGCAACAGCATTTTTTGAACGTGGCATATTTAAATAAGTTTAAATGATGATGAATAAAAGTCTATTACTTCAAACGCAACAACCTTTTAACGAAATCGAGGTTAGTTGAATGTACTTGTCCGACAACACGGAGAGCACGTTTACGTTTAGTTGACTTTTTTGTGAGCAAGTGACCACGAGTTGGTTTTCTGTAAGTGATCTTACCGCTACCGGTAATCTTGAATGTTTTCTTTGCCCTTGAGTGGGTTTTAACCTTTGGCATTACTGAAAATTTAATGTTACCCCTGCTGGTGCTTTCGAACAGACGAAAGTCTTATGGAACCTTTTGGGAATACTCCTTAAAAGACAAATCATCTTTTAGGGAGTGCAAAATTAGGGATAAAATGGGGAAAAAATCAAATTTTTCTCCATTTTAACCCTATTTATTACTGTTTAGGCGCTGTCCAAGTATCATTTTCACTATTAAAGTCAGGGAATACTTTTCCAGGATCGAGGGATAGCGAAGCCAATTCTTCCTGAACAGGTATTTTAACTTTGAAGCTGCTTGTATTCTGCCAAATTTCAACAGGAAGCCTAACCGTTCCTTTCACGCCTGATTTGGTTTCATAAGCCAAGATAACTGGCATAGCCATTTTTTCCATGTTATCGATTGTAACCAATGCACCATTGGATGCATTGTTGGAAATATATTCAACTTTAGAAATTCCTTGATCCAATCTCCAGTTTTCCAAGAACATTCCTTTCCAGAACCATCCCAGATCTTCACCTACACCATTTTCCATGCTATGGAAGAAATCCCATGGAGATGGATGTTTGAATGCCCAGTCACGGATATATTTCTTGAAAGCAGCATCAAATAATTTTTCACCTACTATTTGTTCACGAAGCAATGTTAATGCTGCACCAGGTTTCATATAAAGTGATAAACCAATATTGGCTTCCTTCAATGCATCGGGTGTTTTCATTATAGACTCAGACCTATCACTGAACATAAATTTAGACATGGCATGTGCATCGCTTCCACGTTTTGAAGCAAACTCACCATTGTTAAAATCCTTTTCTGCGATGTCATTGATAAAGGTATTGAACCCTTCATCCATCCATCCGTATTTCCTTTCATTGCTTCCAACAATCATTGGAAACCAGGTATGTCCGAATTCATGGTCTGTAACACCCCAAAGTGAAGCGTTTTTAGATCTTGAACTACAGAATACGATACCTGGATATTCCATACCTCCTATATTACTAGCAACGTTGCTTGCTGCAGGATAAGGAAATTCAAACCATCTTTTGGAATAATTTTCAATGCTACCTTTTGTAAATTCCGTTGCCCTACCCCATGCATCCTTACCATCAGAGCTGATTGGATATACAGATTGTGCAAGTGATTTTTTACCACTTGGAAGATTGATCCTGGCAGCATCCCATATAAAAGAAGAAGAAGATGCCCATGCGAAATCACGTGCATTGAGAATTTTAAATTTCCATGTCAATGTTGGTTTTTGAACTCTTGTAGAGCTATCCCTTACATCTTCCTTGGACCTGATCATAACAGTGGTTTCACTGCTTTTTGCTTTGTTATAGCGATCTAATTGGGTTTTGGTCAACACTTCTGCAGGATTCAACAACTCTCCAGATGCTACAACCACATGCGAACTTGGTGCTGTAATGCTAACATCAATATTACCATATTCAAGATAGAATTCGCTTGCTCCTAAATAGGGCAGTGTATTCCATCCTTGAATATCATCAAAAACACAAACTCTTGGATACCATTGTGCAATCGCAAAAATCTTTCCATCAGGATTTGCAAGCACACCTGTTCTGTCAGCTCCATAATCAGGAACCGTATAAGAATAATCTACTTTAACAGATATCTTACCTCCATTGGCTGCAAGTGTTTTAGGCAAATCAACGCGCATTCTTGTTTCAACAACATTTGGTGTTACTTCTGTCTCAATTGTTTTCCCTGCCACAGTGCTTAGGATTTTTACAGATGCGAGTTTATATCCACCCTCAAAAACTGTTTTTGCATTTCCATAGCGACTATTTCCAGTTGCTGGAAGTTTGGCAAATCCTCTAGAATTTGAATTAAACAGATTTTGATCCAATTGAAACCAAAGGAAATCCAATTGATGCGGACTGTTATTTGTATAGCTTAAAACAACTGAGCCTTTTACTTCATTTGTCTTATCATTCAACTCAGCCTTGATTGAATAATCAGCTCTGTTTTGCCAATAATCTTTACCGGGCTCACCCATTCCAGTTCTGATCGTATTTCCATACGATTTATAGAATAGAGGATTAAACAATTCATTGGGGTCGTATTTCGACACGACAGTTTTGGTGTCTTGCGCAAATGACACTAAAACAAAACATGATAAAAATAAAACTGAAAAAATCTTTTTCATGGTGATTGATTTCTGTATTAGATGATATTTAAAAAAAATTCCGATGGGCAATTTAAACTTTAATCGATGAAAATTCATTTATACTTGATAAAAGGTCTTAGAAATGGATATACCAACTTTACCTTGAAAATTAGTAATGGGCGCTCCTACTTTCATGATGGAAATATCAACAGCTTGGGTTGAAGGGAAATCAGTATGAATTCTATGAATGATTCTGTTTGCCAAATTTTCTAACAAGGATTCTGTTTTGATGAATTCTTCCTTTAAAAGTAAAAATATTGATTCGTAATCAATGGTATCTGTTAATAGAAAAGTTGCCTGATTCCTGTGGATTATAATGTTTATATCAATGATAAATTCAATTCCCACTTGTTTCTCCAACGGATGTACTCCATGATATCCATATAATCTAATGTCCTTTAAGTGAATCTTTAGTTCCATTTTGTATATTGATTAACCAAAAAACATATATGCTATCAAAATAGCTGAGATGATACCTACTAAATCAGCCAATAACATACTTGCGATGGCGTACCTGGTATTTTTAATTCCAACAGAGCCGAAATAAACTGCAACCACATAAAACGTAGTATCACTGCTGCCTTGAAAAACAGCAGAGAGCCTACCTGCAAATGAATCAGCACCATAACGGGACATGGTATCAACCATCATGGCACGTGAACCACTGCCACTAAGGGGTTTCATGAGTGCGGTGGGTAAAGCTGCAACGAATTGTGTATCCATCCCCAGTGATGAAAAAACAGAGGAAACACCATTTGTAATCATTTCAAATGCCCCAGAACTTCTAAGTACACTGATAGCCACCAACATTGCTACTAAATAAGGAATTATTTTAATGGCCACGTCAAATCCTCCTTTCGCTCCTTCGATGAAGGACTCAAAAACATTCACTTTTTTGTAAATACCACCCGTAAGAAAACCCAGGAAAATGAGTAAGATGAGTCCATTGCTTAATATGGTAGAAAATCTTTCAATACCAGCCTGGTCCAGAAATACTTTCAGATAGGTGATTAAAGCTCCTATCACAATTGATATACCTAAGATCCATGACAAAACGACGGGTTGAAATAATCGAATCTTTTGTTTGAAGGAAATAATAATGAGTGCAGCAAATGTTGCAGCGAAAGTGGCAATCATGCATGGTATAAAAATATCTGTAGGATTGGCTGAAGGTGGTGTTACAGAAGCCCGAATGGCAATGATGCTTATTGGAATTAATGTAAGTCCTGATGCATGTAATACCAGAAACATGATTTGTGCATTGCTGGCAGTCTCCTTATCAGGATTGAGCGATTGAAGACTTTCCATGGCTTTTAAACCAAAAGGGGTAGCAGCATTATCCAGTCCCAACAAGTTTGCAGAAAAATTCATCATCATATGGCCCATTGCGGGGTGATTCTTTGGGACATCAGGAAAAAGTTTACTAAAAAAAGGTCCAACAATACGCGACATGAATCGAATGGCTCCAGCCTTTTCACCAATCTTCATAAAACCCAAGAAAAGGGTCATGATACCAATCAACTTGAAAGACAGGTCAACACTATCCCCTGCAGATTTAAAAATTCCATCCGTAATGGTTTTAAAAATCATTATATCTCCAGTGACCAACCACTTGAACAGAGCAATGATAAAAGCAAGAATGAAAAAAGCGAACCAGATGAAATTCAGCGCCATGAAAAGGTATTTTAGCAAGGATTGAATAAACACCATCTTGATCGGTCCAATCATATTATCTTTGCAGCGCAAAAAACAATAGTATGGCTTTACAAGCAGGCATCGTAGGATTACCAAATGTAGGAAAATCGACCCTATTTAACGCATTAAGCAATGCAAAAGCGCAGGCAGCAAATTTTCCCTTTTGTACCATTGAACCCAATGTGGGTGTTATTACCGTACCAGACGACAGGTTAATAGAGCTTGAAAAGCTTGTAAAGCCTCAAAGAGTAGTTCCAACAACCGTTGAAATTGTTGATATTGCTGGCTTGGTAAAAGGCGCTAGCAAAGGCGAAGGTTTAGGAAATCAGTTTTTAGGAAATATCAGAAGTACGGATGCAATCATACATGTTTTAAGATGTTTCGTTGACGACAATGTTATTCATGTGGATGGAGATGTTAATCCAGTAAGAGATAAAGAGGTCATTGATACTGAGCTTCAATTGAAAGATCTTGACAGCGTTGAAAAAAAGTTATCAAAGGTCGAAAAATTGTCAAAAGGCGGAGATCGTGAAATTTTGAATGCTATCGATATTTTGAAATCCTTAAAAGCTCATTTGGAACAAGGTAAAAATGCAAGAGCATTTGAAGTTTCCAAAGAAGATAAGGAAAAGCATGTCAACGATATGTTTTTGCTTACAATGAAGCCTGTAATTTATGTTTGTAATGTAGATGAAAAAAGTGTTGTATCAGGTAATGAATTCACCGAAAAGGTAAAGGAAGCGATTAAAAGTGAAAACGCAGAGATACTTTTTGTTAGTGCAGCCATTGAAAGTGATATTGCTGTAATGGAAAGCTATGAGGACAGGGTCATGTTCCTGGAAGATCTGGGGTTGTCTGAGAGTGGCGTTGTGAGACTGATTAAATCAACATATCGCTTATTGAATCTTGCTACCTATTTTACTGCAGGTGTACAGGAAGTAAGAGCCTGGACTATAACAAAAGGCATGTTGGCACCTCAAGCTGCTGCTGTAATTCACACTGATTTTGAAAAAGGTTTTATCAGGGCCGAAGTAATTGGTTACAACGATTTTGTTGAATTGGGTTCAGAAGCGGCTTGCAAAGAGGCAGGTAAAATGGCTGTTCAAGGAAAGGATTATCTTGTTCAGGACGGAGACATTATGCACTTTAGGTTTGCAGTATAATAAAATGACAATCAATTATTTATAATAAAAAAGACCGGAAATCCGGTCTTTTTTATTGAATCAGGTTTTATTCTTTTATAGTGGAAGAAGAACTTGATTAATGATGTGATATACTCCATTGTAGGAATGTTTATCCTTGGTTACAATAGCAGAGTATGTTGCATTTTTAGCACCTTTAGCTCCTTGTGTAGCATCTATTGTCAACAATGGAGCAGTTGGCAATGAAGCGGACAACAATGTCGGAACACCTGTTGCTGTTGGCAGGTTTACAGAAAATGCTCTATTCATCAGAATATGGTATGCAACAATTCCTTGTACTGTTTGCTTAGGCAAATATGCAAAAGAAGATGTTGCTACGGGTAATCCCAAATATGCTAACAATCCTTGGAAGGCAGCATCTGCTGGTGCAAAAAGGGTAAAATTAGCATATGGTATGGCCAAATAATCCTGGAATCTGGAGCCTGGTGTTCCACCAACGTCTGCAGCGTTGATTGCAGCAACAAGATATGTCAAATTCGGATCTGCATTGATTGCTTGCCACAGGGATGTTGATGGTGGTGCAAGTACAGCTGCTGCTGTATGTATAACACCATTGCTATTGGCAGGACTGTTATCCACAGCAGTCATTGGTATATTGTTTACATATACTGTTGTTCCTCTTTTAGAAGGAAAGTTGTTGAATCTTACCAATGGATTTGTATTCGGAGCAGGGAATATGAAAGCTGTAGGCATTTGAATATTCGGGAATGTAGTTGGAATATTCGCTGAGAAAAGCTTTTGTCCTGGGATGATATGATACCATACAATGCTTGCCACAGTAGATGCAGGAAGTGCATCAATGGCAGCTTGAGGAATACCAGAAGCAATGAAAGCCGCATTACTTGGAGCAAAAACGGTAAAGTTTTTGGTGCGATCAGCCAACATATCTAACATACCAGCTTTGGTTACAGCTGATTTGAATATAGAGAAGTTTGCATCTGCAGAGATGATTTCTGCTACAGTAGCTCCGATTTGGGGGTCAACCCATTTAGGTTCAGGTGCTGGTAACTCCTTGGTACAGGAGGTGATGGCCAAAATCATAAAAGATAATGGCATAATCATTTGTGATATTTTAAATATTTTTTTCATGTTGTTCTTTTTGTTTCGTTTACTGAATGGATAGCAATTAGAAAATATTGTAACCAAATGAAACATAGTAAAGTCCTCCAATGGATGGATTTGCCAATGCTGTTACATAATATTGGTTCATTAGATTAGTTGCACCCAATCTGATAGCCGACTTAATTTTTGGAAGCTTATATGAAATTTGTGCATCCAAAGTTGAATAAGAAGGTACAATACCATTTGCAAGATCACTCTGATATGCAAATGCATCTTGCCAACGATAAACGATGTTGAAACCAACTTTCTTGGATTTACCCATACCATTGTTTCCAAAACCTATATTGAATCTATATTTAGGGGCATTGAAATATGTGATATATCCATTAGGAACGTATCCAAGTACATCTGAAGAAAAATTACCATTGATAAAGAATCCTCTGCTGATCTTATAATCCAAACCCAGAGCCCAACCATTTGTTTTAACCTGGGTTGGAGAATTCACAGGAACAGAAATAATTCTCCTTTTTGATGCTACAAGAATATCTGCAGGGCTTGGAGAACTCGTAGTGGATTGTGCAACCAACAAACGAGTGATGAAATTCTGATATGTTCCCCAATAGGCATAAGCATCTATCAGGAGCTTCTTGTTGGCAACCAATCCTTTGTAACCAACTTCATAAGAAGTTACAGATTCAGGCTTGAAGTCATCAAAATTCTGGATTTTCAACTGACCAGTAGCAAGTGCTGCAACTGAATATGTTGGGTTACCATTGAAGTTATAAAAATTCTTCATTTGAGGCACACCTCCAATCAAAATAGCACCACCAGCAACGAGGTTGATCCATTGCTGTTGTGTTGATGGGAATCTATATGCTGTTTGATAAGAAACCCTCAAGTGATTGTCTTTTGCAAGTTTAATCAAGGCAGTAGCTCTTGGAGTGAATCTTCCTTTAAAATTCTCATTCTTGTCATATCTCATACTGAAGGTGAATCTTAAATAATCATTCAACATTGATTTGCCCAATTGAGCATATGCTCCATACTCAACAATTGGAATTTTATTTGCAGAGTCTGCAAACAAGGTACCTTGAGAGTTCAATAAGAATCTTCTGAAGCTACCGCCAACAAGGAAATCAACCTTATTGTCAAACAATTCACTCAAATTATATTGTCCATCTAAAACAGTTAGGCTTGTTTTGTCTATGAACTTACCTCCACCCTGTGAAATTGGCTTAGATCTTACTGCATCGTAAATTTGATTGAATTGAGCAGATCCAGCTACAGGACGACCAATATCAGCAACAGAGCGAGCCATATTGTGTGCAGCTGGTGATGTCATCCCTTGTAAAAGACCATTTAAATAAGCTTGGCCATATTCAGTATACCATTGTGTTGAGTTCTTCCAACCTTCATTGAACAATCTGGTTGTAATGGTTGCATTATATGAATTACCCGCATCTTCCATCGTTGTATAAGCACGTACAAGCCAATTTTTATGCTTTAACTCAAGCTTGTATTGTCCCATCTTGAGATTTAATAAAGAATAACGGTCACTTCCGGTATAAACGGTATTACCACTACCCCATACAGATGAGAGGATAAGATCTACGGAATTGGATACCTTATAGTTTAAGGAACCACCGAGTTTGAAATTGATTGTATTAGGATTAATAACCTCTTTTTCAGTATACCCTGTTCTTGAAACCATATTGGGAGTTCCTGTCAATGTTGAAATATATGAGGCAAGAAACGGTGCCTGACCTGCAATACCATTCAAAACCATGTTCAAGTCAATAGAGGTCTCATCTCCATATGTATTCATTCCATCATAGTTAGGATCGGTGGTACGTGTTCCGGGAATAATTTTTCCAAGAAACGGACCAGACCTTAAAACATTACGTTGGTCTGCTGCAAGCCAGTCTTTGGCTTTGATCAAACCACCTGTAATTTTAAACGCAAGTCTGTCGCTTAGTTTCTTTGCATAGCGAAGATCCCAGTTTGTATAAGGTGAACGTGATCTGAATTTATTATCAACGTTCATAAAACCAGTTTTTGCCTGGAATGAAAGTCCTTGATATTTAAAAGGATCTTTACTGGTAATCAACAAAGTACCATTCATACCACCCGGTCCATACAAGGCAGAAGATGCACCCTGAAGAAGTTCCATATTGTCAACATCAAGCTCACTTAAGCCGATGATGCTACCTACAGCGAAGTTCAAACCAGGTGATTGATTATCCATTCCATCAACAATTTGAGTAAACCTGGTATTACCACTTCCTGAAAAACCACGGGTAGTGATGGTTTTGAAAGTCAAACTGGATGCAACCATGTCTACTCCTTTCAAATTGGAAACCAAGTCAAAATAATCTGTAGCAGGCAAATTTCTGATTGCAGCAGTATTCAATCTTTCGATTGAAACAGGTGATTCAAGAATTTTGGTTGGTGTTTTTGTTGCAGAAACTACTACTTCATCACCCAATGTAGATCTTGTTTGAAGTGAAACTTCAGAAATAGCTCCAGGGTTTGCTACAGCAATTTCTTTGGGTTCAAATCCAAGTGAAGAAACAATAATAGTAATAGGAAATTTTGTTCCTGAAGATAAATTCAGTTTAAAATTACCTTTGGGATCTGTAAAAGTACCAACTGAAGAATTCTTTACTGTAATTGAAACGGAAGCCAAGGATTCTCCATCTCCAGCAGCCTTAATATGGCCTGAGACAGTTACTGATTGAGCCATTACGAGTGCTGGCAACATCATGCACAGCAGCAATGCGCTGTAAGCTAATCTTTTCATAAGCAATTAATTTGGTCAAATTTTGAACAAATTATGGATTGTTATAATGAAAAAAAAATTTAAGATGAAGAAATCTAAATCTCTTTAGACTTCTAAAATTGGCAAAATCGGTCATCTGATCTAATTTTGCAACATGAATCAATTCCAGTTCCCAGGCCAAACATCTTTTTATTCAGGTAAGGTAAGAGATGTATATACCATTTCAGACAAGTATTTAGTGATGGTTGCGTCCAATAGAATATCTGCATTTGATGTCATTTTGCCCAGGCCTATTCCTTTCAAAGGTCAGGTTTTGAATCAAATTGCATCCTATATGTTAGATCAGACTTCCGAAATATGTCCGAACTGGTTGATGCAGGTTCCTGCACCAAATGTGTCAATTGGGCACAAATGTGAACCTTTCAAAATTGAAATGGTTGTAAGAGGAAATTTAGTTGGGCATGCCTGGAGAACATATCATTCTGGCTCGAGGATTTTATGTGGAGTAGAATTAGCAGATGGCTTAAAGGAAAATGATTTTTTCCCCACACCCATCATTACCCCTTCAACCAAAGCAGCTGCAGGTCATGATGAAGATATTTCTGCAGATCAGATTATAAGTCAGGGATTGGCTACCAAGGAAGAATGGGATCAGTTGTGTGCATACACCTTGGCATTATTCCAAAAAGGATGTGAGTTGGCAAAACAAAGAGGATTGATTCTGGCAGATACCAAATATGAATTTGGAAAATTGAATGGAGAAATCGTTTTGATGGATGAAATTCATACACCAGATTCTTCCAGATATTTTTATTCGGATGGATTTGATCAAAGGCAGGAAAAAGGAGAACGACAACTTCAGTTGAGCAAGGAATTTGTTCGTGAATGGTTGATTCAAAACAATTTCATGGGGAAAGATGGGCAAGTAGTTCCTGAAATGAGCGATGAATGGATTCAATCGATCTCTAATAGATATATTGAGCTTTATGAAAAAATCATTGGATCTTCTTTCAATGGTCAGGCTTTGAGTGATGAAGAAACGTATGAATCCATCATAAAAGCACTTTCATTTATTGGATAATTGTTGACTTATTTTTTTGTTGCTTCAGAAATAGAATCTATTCGGGTACGTGATTTATTGAAAACATTTCTTCCTTTGTCGATTCCTTTTCTTTTTTCCTTTTGAACTTCTTCAGGGAGTTCTATCATTTTTTTACACTCATCACTGCAACAACCTTTATATTTTTCCTTGCATATATCACATTGGATAAAAAGCAGGTGGCAACTGCTGTTTTCACAATTTACATGTGTGTCACAGGACTTTCCACATATATGGCATGAGGCGATAATATCATCACTGATGCGTTCACCCAGCCTTTCATCAAAAACAAAATTCTTACCAATAAATTCATTTTCAAGATTTTGTTGCTTGACTTGATTTACATAATTGATAATCCCTCCTTCCAAATGAAATACATTGGTATAACCCTTATGAAGCATCCATGCACTAGCTTTTTCACATCTGATTCCTCCAGTACAATACATGATAATATTCCGATCTTTCTCTTCCTGAAACATATCAGAAGCCATTGGCAATTGTTCTCTAAAAGTATCGCTGGGTATTTCAATTGCATTTTTGAAACGGCCAACCTCATATTCATAATGATTTCTCATATCAATCACCAATGTATTGGGATCTTTCACCATTTCATTGAACTGATGGGCATTTACATACTTGCCTTTATTTTCCATTGAAAAAGCTGGATCATCTATACCATCTGCCACTATATTTTTTCTGACCTTAATATCCAATACATAAAAGGAATTTCTATTTTCATCTACTGCAAGATTTAAACGCAGATGATTCATAGCCGGCTCCTGATATATAAATGATCGAAGTTTTTCTGTGTTTTCAACAGGACAATTTATTTGTGCATTTATACCTTCGTTTGCTACATAAATTCTCCCCATAACGTCAAGCATTTTCAATCCTTTGTACCAATCATCTCTAAATACTTTTGGATCAGCAATAGGGAAATAACAATAAAATGAAATGGTTTGTCTGCTGCGGGTATCTTTTGCAGCAAGTTCTTTCAATTCCTTGCGTGATACACGATTGTGTAATACTGCCATGATAAATTTTAATTCCGGTTAAAGATTGGAATCCCGGTTGCATGCCGGGCAAAATTCCATAAACAGTGCAAAATTAACTCTTTTCCAGAATTTAATTTAATCAATCAGGTTGGGTTCTTCTAATCATGATTACAAAGGATCTGCCTGTAAATGCTGAAATTCCAGATGTAAGTCCACCAATGAAAGCTGTCATACCAATCAACATGATTGGGTTGTCTTTTTTAAGTACCAATAAAGAAATACGATGTGCCAAAATATGTTCATTGGATGTACTGATCAGATATGCAAATATTCCCCAGAATAGAAATACACCCAGAAAAGAAGATAAAAAAGAGATAATCCTTTTTTGGGGGATCAATGCACCCGTTAAACAACCAGCAACAGCTATACTCCACCAAGGTAAAAACAGGCCGAATGTGTAGGCTAATAAAGCAACGATGATAGTGGAAGCAATAAATTTCATTATGATAATTTTAAGAATTATGATTTAGGAGAAAAACTCATTTTCCATTTTACATCTTTACTTTTTCTGTCAATTTCATCCATCATCCAAAGTTTATAATACTCCCCTTTTGTCCATTTATCAATGAAATTGTCATAGTATTGGCTTCCAGGATTACCACTTTGACCTCCGGGATAAACTGCATATGCATTGGTGGGAGTTGTTAATTCTATAATCATACGCCAACTGGGTCCATGATCATGCTGAGAGGCATTTACAATTCCTTTACCGCCACCATTGAGCAAACCTGTTCTCGCAAAAGGCATAGCATTGTTTTTAAGCAGGTGGTATACTGTTGTGTTTTTATATTTGCCCCATTCCATCCTATCGTTTTTAACCAATTCATTTAGGTATGGAATTGTTTTTTTGAAAGCAATGGTTACTATTTCTTTCAAATCTTCTATCTGGGTTGTATGGATATTGTCGATAAATTTAAAAGAACTATCTCTCAATAATGCTTCCAGCAAAACAAATTTTTCAGGCCTTATCAATGATTTCCCATCATGTATTAATTCATCATCAAACACGGTTGTTTGCAAAGAATCCCACCATGCAGTAAAACAAACAACCCCTTTTTCAGCAGGATCATTTATGAGGTTCCATGATTCAATCATGTTTAAGTAACCACGCTCCTCTTTATTGATTTTTGTGAGATCAATGTATTTTAAAAGCAAGGGTCTTGCTTGTTCAGCAAACACGTTGTAATTGTTATTTTGAAGCGCCATCATATCTTCCACCGTAATAGAATTCAATTCTGACAGTTTTCTGTTTATGGTAATAGGTCTATATACTTCATAGGCACCTGGAATGAAGTAAGGGTAAGTTCCATCTGCCGGTCGTTGGTTTGCACTGCTTAGGAAGCCTTGTTCAGGGTTAAGAGCATGTAGGTTATCTTCATTAGCCATATATCCCTGCCACATATACGAGCTATCATTACCTGGCATCACAAAAACACCTTGGTCTTGCCATCTTAAAGGGAAAGTAGCCTGTTGCCACAAGGCAATATCTCCAGATTTAGAAGCAAATAACATGTTCTGTCCTGGAACATTGAAAAAGCTAATTGCATTTAGATAATCATCATGATTTTTAGCTCTGTTCATTAAAAGCCACATTTTCAAAATGTTTGAAGTATCGTGTGCTACCCATCGCAAAGCATATGCCTCTCCTTTTGAAAGATCTGTTTTAAAACTGGGGTCGTAGGTTACAGGGCCAAAAATGGTATATGAAACAGTATCAACCTGCATTGGAGCATTTTTTACTCTAATTTGTTCAAAACGTTGTTCTGCTTTTTTCCATTGATTGTTGAACCAATATTCCTGCCTTGTATTGTCCTTGAACTTGATTTGGTAATAATCCTTTACATCCCTGCCGGCATTTGTAAAACCAAAAGCAATGCTATCATTGAAACCGATTACCACACTTGGTAAACCAGGGAATGTAACACCATAGGCATTGTATTCTGGGGTATGAATTTGCATTTCATACCAAATGGAAGGAAGTGAAAGAGACAGATGTGGGTCATTGCAAAGTATAGGAGCTCCACTTTTTGTTTTTACCCCTGCTACAGCCCAGTTGTTACTACCATTCGAAGGATCTGGCTTAAAGTCTTCTGCCATCTGAATGGTATCAGTTCTTTTGTAATATAAAGAATCTACAGATGAAGGAATTGTAGCACTTGCAGTTTGTGGATAGATTGTTCCTTTAGGGATTACAGGAGACAATGAATCTGGTAATTGACCATATAAAATCTTAAAATTCTGTTCTCCCAAGATATTCAATGCTTCTGTATATTCAAAGTCATTGTCATATCCAGCAAGGTTTTGGGTCATCTGCTTGGTAAATAAGGCTGACTTTAAATTGGTCCATTTTTCTGGTTGATAACCCAATAATTTATATTCGATGGGAAGTTGGGCGCGATTAAGAGAACTGATGTATGCATTTACACCGGCTGTATATGCATCCAGGGTTGATTTTGACTGAGGATCCTGTTCCATTGCAGCAAGTGCATTTTCGGCAGCAAACACCATCCCTATTCTCCTTTGTGTTCTATCGAAAGTCAATGCCTTATCACCCACAATTTCACTGATTCTACCCGCTGCTGCATGTGTTTGAAATTCCATTTGCCATAATCTGAACTTGGCATGAATAAATCCCTGAACGAAATAAGCATCATCTTCATTTTCAGCAAATACGTGTGGAACAAGTCTATCATCGTAATAAACATCCACTTTGCCATGTATACCTTCCACATGAAGATCTTGATTAAATGATTGATCCTTCGGCTCGGCATTTTGCCAAAATCCCTCTTGAACACTCATAAAACTGCCAAGAGAAATTGGCAATACCTTTGTGGTATTCAATACATAAATGAGTGCAAGATTCAGTGTAATAGAAAGTAAAAAAGTAACATATCTCATATGCAGCGTATTATTTTAAAGATATACAAAATGCTGCAAATTGAATTTAGGTAAGATTCAAATTGATTTAAAATATTCCAGTTCCTTTTGCCAGTTTAATTCAGGAAACCTGGCATTTAACCCTTCAGAAATGATTTTATACTTCTGAATAAATTTCAAATGCTCTTCAGAACCCGGATGCATCACCTTATGTAGCATGGCTGCTTGCAATTGATCTATTTCCTTAAAAATTTCCCTCGACTTTCCATCTATTGCTGTGATTGAGAATTTATCCCATACATATCTGGTTGCGAGATAATTAGGATGAACCATATCTTCAGCATAAAATCGATAATCTCGTAAATCGTCTATGAGAAGTTCATATGATGGGAAGTAGAAACAATGAGCATGTTTCGTGATTATTTTTTCGATGGATAGCAAAAGAGAAGATTTACTTCGGTTGTTTTCAACGAATCCATCCTTTAGATGCCGTACAGGACTGACTGTAAATAAGATATTTAGCTTTTGATTAAAGGCTTTCAAATCAAAGATTAAATCATTAAACAAGTCAAATATTTCATCAGGCCACATCATCATTTTATTGAACTGAGAGGATGGAACTTTATGACAATTGGCCACAACCCTTTTTCCCAATTCATATACAAAAGCAGATCCGAAAGTGATAATCAACCAATCAGCAGATTTGAGAAACTGATGCCCGCCAGAAATAGATATTTCCATTTGTTTCATTGCAGTTTCCTTGTCATGGTGACTATAAGAAGAATGGAAACTCCAATGATTCCATAGGCTGTTTTGCAAGAACATTTCCTCTGGTTTAATGGTTACTTTTTCAATGTATTGATTTATTGAATCATATATACTACGGGGATTAAAAAGTGTACCATGGAGATTTTGGATGGCATTGAACTTGTAATGATTAAAACGTTCGAACATATGCTCCGTAAAACAAGAGCCCATTAACATGACATGATCAGTCAATTTTATTTTGGGTTCGAGGACAGGGGGTTTATGTTCAAGCCTAAATTCCATGATATCTGAAAGTTGGCAATTAAGATCGTTGTTTACTTGCTTCAAAAAGTGTAATTCCTGCCGCAATTCCAACATTAAAGGAATCAAAACTCCCCTTCATTGGAATTGTAAAATGTGTATCTGCTGCTTTTGTCAGAAAAGGTTGAATTCCTTTGTCTTCGCTGCCCATGATAATACAACATGGCACGGTATAATCAATTTCAAAGACCTTTTTAGGTGCCCTCATTTCTGCTGTAAACACAGATATTCCGTTCAGATGCAATGTATCAACAGCCTTTAACAAGCTATTTACCCGACATACTATTATTTGCTGCAATGCTCCAGCTGAAGATTTTAAAGCTTCTTCATTGAGGGCGCCAATACCTTTGTCTGGAATAATCATGATTTGTGCTCCACAGCAAATGGCAGTTCTCGCAATAGCACCAATGTTTCGAACATCAGTTATACCATCCAGCATTACAAACAAGGGTAATTGACCTTGGTGTATCACATGATCAATGGCATCCTGAAGATCAATATATTGAATGATGCTATTGATACCTATTACGCCCTGATGATTGGCACGCGTCAGATAATTCAATTTTTCAATTGGAACGCTGTTGATTGGGATCTGAAGCTTTTGTGCCAGTAATTTGATTTGATCAATTCCTTCACCACTTGCATTCTTTTGAAGGAAAATTCGTTCCAATTGTTTTCCTTCACGCAATGCCTCAATTACAGGCTGACGACCAATGATATTTGTATTTGTTTTTGACATTAGAGTTTATTTTCCTTGAACAAAATCCATAACTTTAATATGGCTGCTACTGTCATGGAATCAGTAATGATGAAATCATTTACCATTTTATATACCTCCTCTAAGGGAAGTTTCATGACAGTTAGAGATTCAGTCTCCTCCGGAGAAGATTCTCCAAGCGTTAAATCTCGTGCAAGATACACCAAAGAAAACTCATCAGTAACTGAATTGGACAGATGCATTTGAAGTATATTTTCCCATCTGGCAGCTTCCATGCCAGTTTCTTCTTTTAATTCTCTTTTGGCTGATTCGAGTGGATCTATTTCCAAATGTCCTCCGCCCTCAGGGATTTCAATGCTGTATTTGTCTAAAACGAATCTGTATTGCCCTACCAGGTAGATATTTCCATCAGCATCCATTGGGATTATACCAATTGCCAGGTTCTTGAAATGCACTTTTCCATAAATACCTTCAGAGCCACCAGGTGTTATGACTTTAAATTCAGTCAAACTAATCCAGGGATTGTCATATTTCAATTCATGCGACAAAACCTTCCAATCACTTTTTGATGTATCCATAGGTTAAAAATAATAAAACCCTCTTTGAGAGAGGGTTTTAAATATAAAAATGAATTTTTTATTTGATTTTGAAGGCAGATTTTACCTTTTCTACATAATCCAATTTTTCCCAAGTAAACAATTCAACTTCAATTTCTTTCTTACCACCACCTGGGATATCAAATGACTTTTTCACGATTTCATTTTTTCTTCCCATGTGACCATACGCTGCAGTTTCCTGGTATATCGGGTTACGAAGTTTCAATCTTGTTTCAATCGCATATGGGCGCATGTCGAAGATTTTTTCAACCACTTTAGCAATTTGACCATCGGTCAGGTTTACTTTTGAGGTACCATATGTATCAACAAAAATACCCATTGGTTTAGCCACACCGATGGCATAGGATACTTGTACAAGAATTTCATCTGCTACACCGGCAGCAACCATATTCTTTGCAATGTGACGTGCGGCATATGCAGCACTTCTATCAACCTTTGAAGGATCTTTTCCGCTGAATGCACCACCACCGTGTGCTCCTTTACCGCCATATGTATCAACAATGATTTTACGACCAGTCAAACCGGTATCACCATGTGGGCCTCCAATTACAAATTTTCCGGTAGGATTGATATGATAATTGATATCAGTATTGAATAATTTTTGAACTTCCTTTTTGCTTTTGGCTTTCACCCTCGGGATTACAATTTCAATGACATCCTTTTTGATTTGGGCAAGCATTTTAGTATCGTTCTTATTGAAGTCATCATGTTGAGTAGAAACTACAATGGCATCAATCCTGATTGGCTTATGATTATCGTCGTATTCAATGGTTACCTGACTTTTTGCATCAGGACGGAGATAAGGCATCTTAGATTTTTTCTCTCTTCTGATGGCGGCCAATTCAATGAGGATTTTATGAGCCAAATCCAATGCCAATGGCATGTGGTTCTCAGTTTCATTGGTTGCATAACCAAACATCATTCCTTGATCGCCTGCACCTTGGTCTTCTTTTTTCTTTCTTTCAACACCCCTGTTGATATCAGCTGATTGTTCATGAATAGCAGAAAGAATACCACATGAATTTGCCTCAAACATATATTCACTCTTGGTATAACCGATTTTTGCGATTACATCACGAGCAATTTTTTGTACATCTAATGTTGTGGACGATTTCACTTCACCAGCCAATACTACTTGACCTGTTGTTACAAGTGTTTCACAAGCAACTTTTGACATTGGGTCAAAAGCCAGGAAATTATCTATCAATGCATCGGATATCTGATCAGCTACTTTATCAGGATGGCCTTCAGATACACTTTCAGATGTAAATAAGTATGGCATAATTCTAATTTGTTGCGAAGGTATTATAAAAATTAAAGTTTCGTATAAACCAACCTTAATTTCAGTTTTTTAGAAGAATGGTTGGTTCCCCCAAGTACTACAGCACCACCTGCCAGATCATTCAAAGCAAATGTAATCTGATAATCTGTATATGTTTTTTTGTATGGTGCAGCCAATCTAAGTGGGTAATTGGGACTATTTTTGGTAATGATGCTTTGAACATGCCTTGTAATGTTCATTCTGTATTCAGAAACCAATCTATTTTGGGAGTCAGAGATGATTTTATTGATGCCGCCTGCTAATACAGGGTTGTATGAATAATTCTCAAAGGCATCATCCAACATGGGAATATGCTTTGATGTGGTTGTATCTAATACATCCATGTATAGATAGTTAGGCGCAGTAAAAATATTGGGTCTATAACCTTGAGTAATGGCCTCTTCCAATCGAATTTCTGCTAGATGAACCATCACATTGCCTTTTTTTGCTTTAAATACATCAAGTCCTGGAATCTTCATCATTGCATATGAACCTGGAGCTGCTTGCAGATAAATCAAACTGTCACCTTGTGGTTTTACAGCAGTATGTTGACTCAGTTCAGTTCCTGCATAATTTCTTTTGATATAGTTGGTAGCTGCTCCCAGAATACCATTGTTCATTTTAAAAGTCTTGAAAGCAGTATCAATTTGGCCACCCATGGAGTATCTGTAATAAACCCTGAGATAGGTACTGGTATCATTCACTGCAAAACTCATAAGGGAATTACCGTTTGAACCTGCACCACTGGTTTGAGGCACAAAAGCAAATCCATTAAAAGAAGCCCTGTATAGTGAATCACTTTTATATGGAGTCAATCCTAATGTATCTATATTCAACAAATCCTTTCCAAATTGGTCGTTTAGACGGATTCGAAGTTGATTGTTGATGTTTTGTCCATAAAGATGAAGTGAATCATTAAGTATATTGGGAGCAAAGGTTTTAGAGCCTAGCAAATCACCATATGTAACTTGTTTGTTGGTGAAATAAGCTGAGTCAGCTTTTAATAGTTCAGTCATTTTATATACTGATACTGCTTGTACTGCATTTGAATCACCATAAGTACCCTTCCAACTAAGTGCAACCACTACAGAATCGAGGTATAGACTATCTTTTACATTTTCAAATGAAAAGGGATATGCATCTGGTTTATACTCTAAAAAAAGGGAAGCCTCTGTTTTACCAAAACGTTGATCGTTGCTGATATACCCCAGAATATATCTACCCCTATCTCCATTGAGATCTGCATTGATAAGAGGCAATGAAGAATCTGGTGTCAAATAATTGTTTACGATAATATCGATGGTGGTATCAAAGGTGGAAACATTATCCACCGTAGGGATAAGTCCCAATCCAATATCTGTACCTTTTATTTTGGTGCAATTAGAAAGTATAAAGACTCCTGAAACCAAAGACACAATAAACAGCAATCTACGATGACTCACGTATGGAATTTTTTGTCGTTTAAACAGTAAAGTTACTTGCTTGCAAGATCGTTATACAATTGTAAATACTCTGTTAAATCAGAATCAGGATTGTATTGTATAACTTTTTTACCTTTTACTTTAGAAAAAGCATCAATCAAACTTTTATCAACATCTCCGTCACCAAAAGAAAGTGCATCTGCATAAGAAGCAGCACCTTTGAGCATGGAAAGATTGTTGCAGTCAGCATATGGTTCAAGATCTTTTTCCTTAATCTGGTTACTTATCGTGGAAAGTTTAAGAAAATCATCTCCCAAGGTTTCCTTGAAAGTATTTTGACCAAGTGTAAATAAAATCTTGCTGTTGCTGAAAACAGGTTCTTTTTTATAGGCAGTTTTTAAAAACATGGGAATCAGGCCTGTCATCCATCCACTGCAATGGATAATATCAGGAGGCCATCCAAATTTTTTAACTGTTTCCAAAGCGCCCTTACAATAAAATATGGATCTTATTCCATTGTCATCATACCAGGCATCATTTTCATCATTAAAGACAAATTTGCGTTTAAACATATCTTCATTGTCAAGAAAATATACCTGAAGTCTGGCATTCGGAAGTGAAGCAACTTTGATTTGAAGTGGATAATCATCATTTTCAATTGAAATGTTGATTCCAGACAATCGAACAACTTCATGCAGACGATGTCTTCTTTCATTGATCGTGCCAAATCTAGGCATGATACAACGAACTTCATATCCACTATCATTGGCCTTAATCGCTAATTTATTTACGATCTCAGAGAATTCTGTCAGTTCCAAATAGGGTGACATCTCATTGGCAATGAATAATATTCTTTTCTTAGTAACCATGCACCTGTTTTAATTAAATTGCAATGCAAAAGTAAGGATTTTTCGCCAAAATGGCTTTGAAATGACTTTCAATGATAAATGGCAAGAGATAAATCATTCTCATAATCAATTGAATTTGAAGCATATTCAACCCTTTTGGTTAACTTCGTACAAAGCCATTTCACCTATGATTCGATCAAAATATGGTAAAATTCTGCAGTTTTCATTCTTCCTGGCATTCGGTCTTTTTTTAATCTGGTTAACCACCAAATCATTCAGCAAAGATGATATCAGTCATGTGGTTGATCTCATCTTAAGTGCGAAATTGAGTATTGTTATACCCTGCATGTTGATTTTAACAGTAAGCCATTTCATCAGGGCTTTGAGATGGAAAATGTTGATTACGCCCCTAGGTCATCAACCTGGCATTGTTAATATTTTTCTTTCCGTGATCATTGGTTTTTTTTTCAACCTGCTTTTTCCACGTTTGGGCGAAGTAATGAAATGCTCCCTATTGGGTAAACACGAAAAAATCCCTGTTGACAAATTAATTGGCACGATGGTAGCTGAAAGACTTATCGATCTTCTTTGCCTGATTTTAGTTATAGCCTTGACCATTTATACCCAATTCGAGTTGGTAGGAAATTATTCAAAGGAATTGTGGATTTCATTGCAATTAAAATTAAATGCTTTAAAAGGTAATATTCCAATCATTGCTATTTGTTTGCTTGTGTTTGCATTTATTGTTTTTCTCGTACTAAGAAGTCTGAAAAAATTTCATTTTTATGAAAAAGTGATGCAGTTTCTAAAAGGATTGATTCACGGATTGATGAGTTTTCGCAAAATAAGCAACAAGCCTCTATTTATATTATATACCCTTTCCATTTGGTTTTTATATTTATACAGCATCAAATTTGGTTTTTTAGCTTTGAAAGAAATGGAACATTTGGGATGGATTCCATCTTTAACCATATTGACCTTTGGAAGCTTTGCCATGATTGCAACACAAGGAGGCATAGGAGCATATCAATTGGCAGTGCAAAAAACATTGACTTTGTATGGCATTCAAGAAGTCAGTGGACTTGCTTTTGGATGGCTTCTATGGTCAGTTCAAACAGTAATGCTCATTATTTGTGGACCAATCGCCTGGTTTTTGATGATTTATCTGAACAAAAGCAAAAGACATCCTCATGAACATCAATAATATTCTGCACCAGCTTCACTTATCAAATTATAACAATGGAGTTATTTCAGGAATGATTGAATTAGAAGGTGAAGGTGAATGGATTGAAAGCATCTCCCCTGTCGACGGCAAAAGTATAGGCAAAATAAAATCCGGCTCTGAAGAGCAGTTACAAAAAATAGTTGAACAGTCTACAAAGGCCTTTAATCAATGGAAAACATGGCCAGCCCCCAAAAGAGGCGAAATAGTGAGGCAAATTGGAAATGCACTTAGAGCATACAAAGAGCCTTTGGGAACACTGGTATCTTATGAAATGGGAAAAAGCAAGCAGGAAGGCTTAGGAGAAGTTCAAGAAATGATTGATATATGTGATTTTGCTGTCGGTTTATCACGCCAACTATATGGCATGACAACCCATAGTGAACGTCCTGGTCATAGAATGATGGAACAATGGCATCCATTGGGAGTTGTTGGGATTATTTCAGCATTTAATTTCCCGGTAGCTGTTTGGAGTTGGAATGCCTTTATTGCAATGGTTTGTGGCGATGTTTGCATATGGAAACCATCAGAAAAAACACCTTTGACGGCTATTGCATGCTGTAAAATCATCCAACCTATTCTTGAATTGAATAAAGTTCCGGAGGGCGTTCTGAATACTATTATTGGAGGAAGGAACATAGGAGAAAGTATCGCCCAAAACCACAAAATCGCCTTGGTTTCTGCAACCGGCTCCACTCCTATGGGGCGATCTGTTTCTAAAACAGTTGCTGAAAGATTCGGTAAAACCATTTTAGAATTAGGAGGGAATAACGCTATCATCATTACAGAGGATGCTGATTTGAATATAGCATTGACTGCATGTGTGTTTGGAGCTGTTGGAACTGCTGGTCAACGATGTACAACAACCAGAAGACTGATTATTGAAGAAAGCATTTACGATACTTTCAAACAAAAATTAATACATGCCTATGCCCAAATAAACATAGGCAACCCATTAGAACCTGAATACCACATGGGTCCATTGATAGATAAAATGGCTGTAAAAGCTTATTTGGATACCATTCAGCAAATAAGAATTCAGGGAGGCAGTTTCCTTATAGAAGGAGGTGTTCTTACCGGGAATGGCTTCGAAAGTGGATGTTATGTTAAACCATGTATAGCTGAAGTTTCACCCGAACTTAGAATTGTACAACATGAAACCTTTGCTCCGATTTTATACATCATGAAGTATAAAAACCTGGAGCAAGCCATTGAAATACAAAATGCAGTTCCACAGGGACTTTCATCATCCATTATGACCAGAGATATACGCAAATCCGAATTGTTTTTATCAGTAAACGGCAGTGATTGTGGTATTGCCAATGTAAATATTGGAACAAGTGGGGCAGAAATTGGAGGAGCATTTGGCGGGGAAAAAGAAACAGGAGGAGGAAGGGAAAGTGGAAGTGATGCGTGGAAAGCATACATGCGCAGGCAAACAGTAACGATCAATTATTCAAACCAATTGCCTCTCGCACAAGGCATTCATTTCGACATATAATTTTTTACTAATTTTTAAGAATCCCACTCTTTTATATTCAACACATGAATATATTTGATGTACAACAATGATATATGAAAAAGCTATTTACACTTGCCATCCTTTTTTCTGTAACACAACCTATATTTTCACAAACCAATACGGGTTATGAAAATGGCTGGCACTTGATGGATAAGAACAAAAATGGAGTATACGGTATTAGCCTTGAGAAAACATATGCTGAGATCTTATCAACAATGAAACCCAGGAAAAAAGTAATTGTTGCCGTTATAGATAGCGGAATTGATACCCTACATGAAGATTTAAAGTCTGTCATCTGGATTAATAAAAAAGAAATTCCAGGGAATGGCAAGGATGATGACAAAAATGGATATGTTGATGATATTCATGGGTGGAATTTCATAGGTGGTAAAGATGGAAGCAATGTTTCAAAAGATAGTTATGAAGCAGCGAGGATATATTACAAATTCAAGACAAGATTTGAAAATGTTGCAGTGGATGAAAAATCATTGAATGATGATGATAAAAATGCTTTCAACAATTATATCAAGGCTAAAAGTGTTTTAGAATCTCAGGCAAAAGATGCCACCATGTATGTCAATTTTCTCAAAAACATTGTACCAAAACTTTCGTTGGTAGATAGCACATTAAAAGCAGGATTGGGCAAATCAACATATACAGGCGATGATTTACAAAATTTTAAGCCAACAACTTCAGATCAAACAAAATCAAGGTCATTGTTGCTTGGTTTATTCCAACAAACAAGGCAAATGGAAATCACAAATACACAGATGATTAAGGATCTGACTGATTTTTATGATGGGGAGGTCAAGAAAATGGACGTCGTAAACACCCCTCCAGTAAATTATCGAGATGATGTTGTGAAAGACAAATACGATGACCCAAATGATCGTTATTATGGAAACAATGACGTAATGGGTACAGATGCAGACCATGGAACACATGTTTCTGGCATCATTGCTGCAATCAGAAACAATGGAGTAGGCATAAATGGCGTTGCCAACAATGTAGAAATCATGCCCATCAGAACAGTTCCAGATGGAGATGAACATGATAAAGATGTTGCAAATGCAATTAGATATGCAGTTGATAATGGTGCCTGGGTTGTAAACATGAGTTTTGGAAAAAGCTTTTCCCCAGAAAAAAAATGGGTAGATGAGGCTGTAAAATATGCAGAAAGCAAAGGTGTTTTATTGATCCATGCAGCAGGAAACGATGCTAAAAATATTGATGTCGAAGACAATTTCCCTTCCATGAACTTTAACTATGACACGTTGAAGGTTGCCAGCAACTGGATGAATATTGGTGCAAGTGGAGCTACCGCAAATGATTTAACTGCTTCCTTTTCAAATTATGGGAAAAGAGAAGTTTCCGTTTTTGCTCCTGGAGTAAAAATTTATTCAACAATTCCAGGTGGTAATACATATGGCACGCATGATGGCACAAGCATGGCAGCACCTGTTGTAACAGGACTTGCCGCTCTACTCCTTTCCTATTACCCTGAACTTACAGCTGTACAAATTAAAAATATCATTAAGCAATCCTCTTCCAAAATCAATGACATCAAGGTATTGGTTCCTGGAAGTGAAAATGACAAGGTTGACCTTTCCTCTATTTCAGAAACCGGAGGAATTGTCAATGCCTATCAGGCATTTATGATGGCTGCACAAATGAAAGGTCTACGAAAAACTACAGTTGGTTATTCACCTGTGAAGAAATCAACTAATTAATATCAGATGAATAAACCTTTGGCAGGGATTGATTTTCCGGTATTCTTCAAAGGATATGTAGATCAGGTGCCATATACAAAGCATCCATTTTCATTGCTTCAGGAATCTTTATCTTCTTTAAAAAATGATGTGAAAGTTTTAAGTGAAGTTGACTTCTCCTATGCATATGGAGTAGGGAAATGGACAATTGCACAAGTTTTAAGGCATTGCATCGACACAGAAAGAATCTTTTCTTACAGGAGTTTATGTATTGCCAGAAAAGAATCCAATCCGATTATACGTTTTGATGAAAATGGATATGCAGATACAGCAGGTGTATTGCATGATCGTACATTGTTATTGGAAGAATTATATACAGTTCGTAAGTCATCTGCCTTGTTGTTCAATTCAATAAATGAATCAAACAAGGACTCAAAGGGTAACTTTGAAAATGGTGATACCATCTCAATAATATCAATGGCCTACATTATTGTAGGCCATTGGTATCATCATAAAAATATATTACAGAGTCGTTATGGCGTTGCTTTTTGATACTCAATTTCCTTTTACAAGCAAAACTTGTTTGAGCATATCGGAAATGATCATGCATGTTTCATTGATGTAAATGTCTTTTGACAGATTGCCAACCCATTGTTTTCTTCTCTCCAGTTTATCATTGTCAGTTGCAAGTTTTGCAGCATCCAATGCAAGCATGTCCACTTTCAAAGGCTTTGAGTCTTTGCTCATTTGATCAATTTTCTTAAAAGCATCTCTCATGTTTTTTTGATCTTCCCTATACTTTGAAAGTTGAAGGGAGTATACTTTTTCATTTGATTTTTCAATCAACAAGGATGTTTCTTTTATGGCTTTGAATGAAGTATTTGACTCAACGCGTTGAAGGCTCTTTTGCTTCACAACATCCAGGTCGTAAGACGGCGTTGAATGTATATAATAAGCTTTGGAAATCTCATCCCAAGGCAAGGCATCTGGATTGTCTTTTTCCCTGTATTTCAAACTTTCATATTGGTCAGGAAGAATGATGTTGGGAGTAACACCTCTTAATTGTGTTGAACCACCATTGATTCTGTAAAATTTTTGAAGTGTAAGTTTCACAGTACCCAATTCAGGAGATTCTCCAGCAAGTTGAGTTGAAGCTGCTGGCTGCAATTCTATATTTCGTTGAACAGTTCCTTTTCCATAGGTGGAAGTGCTTCCAATGATAACACCCCTTCCATAATCCTGAATTGCAGCAGCAAAAATTTCAGATGCTGATGCAGAGAATTCATTCACCATGACTGCCAATGGTCCATCGTACAAAACACTTCTATCCCTATCTCTTAAAATAGTCGGATTGCCTTCTCTATCTTTTACTTGAACTACTGGTCCATCTGGTATGAAAAAGCCAACCATTTGCACAACATCGTATAGTGAACCTCCACCATTGTTGCGTAAATCCATGATGATTCCATCAACTGACTGATCTTTTAATTTAATGATTTCTTTTGCAACATCCTGAGAGCATCTTGCCCCATTGGGTCTTTCCCAATCAGCATAAAATTCCGGAAGGTATATATATCCAATTTTTTTGTCGCCTTGTTCTACAATAGCACTTTTTGCATAGGTTTCATCCAAAACCACTTCATCACGAATCATTGAAACTATCTTGATGGAGCCATCAGATTTTTTTAAAGTCAATCTTACTTCCGTGCCCTTTTTCCCACGAATAAGCTTTACAGCCTCTGTAGATTCAAATCCTGCAAGATCTACTGGTTCTGTTGACCCTTGTCCAACTTTAAGAACCTGGTCGCCTACCGTAATTTGTTGTGATTTCCATGCAGGGAGTCCCGCAACGATGGTATTGATTCTGATAGCACCTTCATCATCCTTCAATGAAGCACCAATTCCATAAAACCGACCACTCATTTGTTCATCAAAAGATCTTTTTTCAACTGGAGGAAAAAATGTGGTGTGAGGATCCATTGTTTCGGTAATCACATTGACCAGCATATTAAAACGCTCTTCCGGCTTGGTTTTGTTGATCAGACGTTCAAAATTTCTTGATATGATTTGACGAACCTTTGTTCTGGATTCTTGCTCAAGTATTACATCAGACTTATATGCTGAATCTGTGGTTTTCAAAAGATTACGCTGATCGAGTAAATCAGAGAAGCGTTCCATTGTCAAGAATTTCAATCTCTTGCGCCAAACATCCTTACGGGCTGATTCATTTTTAGGATATTCCAGTTTATCAGGATCAAGCAAAACAGTTTCGGCAGTATTGAATTGAAAAGGTGTTGAAAGAAGTTCGGCATAAAAACCATTAACTTCTTTAACACGTTTCATATATAACTGATCAATAAAATAAAAAAACTTAAAATCAGATCCATGCATTTCATCATCGATGGATGTTTCAAATTTTTTCAAATCCTTGATATCAGTTTGAATAAAGATGTTTTTATCCGGATCAAGGGCTTCCATATATTTTTTGAATATATACATGGAAAACTGATCATCCACTTTTTTGGGATTGAAATGTGCTTGTTCAAGCATTTCAGTTACTTCTCTAAAGATTATAGCATATTTATCGGGGGGATTATTAAGACCAGATGAATTGAATGCAATCAATGAACCTGTTAATAACAATACCAATAAAACGGGGATGGATCTCTTACTCAGCATAAATCGGGTAAATTTTGATGACATACCCAAAAATAACTGATTTAGGACATGAAAAACGCCCAAAATGATGGGCGGTCTACAATAAAATGTTAAGAATAAAATAGTGGAGAAAAAGATGGGAGGATGATGGGTCTCGAACCCACGACCTTCTGAACCACAATCAGACGCTCTAACCAACTGAGCTACAACCTCCGTGTTTGAGAATTGGCAAAATTAATACAAAAACGTACTCCAACAAAATCGAATTTTAAGTGGTTTACATCTTTCTTACATTTGCAATAAAAAGATGAATTACTGGATGATTCTCATTCCATTCATTTCTGCATTTATAGGCTGGTTTACGAACTGGATAGCCATTAAAATGCTTTTTCATCCCAAAGAACCCAAGAAAATACTGTTTATTACTTTCCATGGTATATTCCCAAAACGTCAGAAACAATTTGCAGAAAAGTTAGGAAAGTTGGTAAGTTCAGAATTGATCTCTTTTGCAGAAATTGAACGAAAAATAACTGACCTTGATAATATAAAAGAATTGATGCCCTTGATAGAGGGAAAAATTGATGAATTCCTCAGAAATAAACTGAGTGAAGCCTTCCCTATGATTTCCATGTTTATAGGAGATTCAACAATCAACCAGTTGAAAGGGGTGTTTATGAATGAGCTTGAAATCATTTTTCCTGATTTGATTCAATCATATATGAAAAAACTGGAATCCCAGTTAGATTTGGAAAAAATGGTTACTGAAAAAGTATATGGGTTTTCAAGTGATAAAATGGAAGAAATTCTGAATCAAATCATGTCTAAAGAATTCAGGTTTGTTGAAATCATTGGTGGGGTTTTAGGATTTATCATAGGAGTGTTTCAAGTAATCATTACTCTACTAACCATTTAAAACCTTCATTCCAAATTGAACTAAATACCTAATTACACGTTAATTAAGCTCATCTACGAAAGTTTCACAACTCACATAACATCTAATTTTTCAAATACACTCCATGCGATTTACACTGACCCTTTTATTTTCATTTACACTTTCTTTCATTTTTGCACAGGTGCCTGGTAAAAGACCAACAGGTGGTGGTCAAGGTATGAATATGGGACATTTTTACGGTAGAATCATCGACCTCAAGACCAATAAATCAGTAGGTGCAGCTTCTGTTCAACTGATCCAAAGCAAAATGGATACCGTTACCAAAAAAAGAATCGATGTTGTGGTATCTGGACAATTGACGCAATCCAATGGCGATTTTAGCCTGGAAAACCTTTCTTTATTTGGACAATACAAATTAAAAGTTACAGCCATAGGTTATTTAACCTTAGAACAAACCGTAAAATTTGACATCAATCCTGCAAGCAAAGACTTTAGTTCAATGATGAACAATGCAGATGTGGATCTGGGTAATATCAAACTTGATGTTGATGCCAAGCAATTGGAAGAAGTGAAAGTGGTGGGATCTAAACCATTTATGCAAATGGGGGTTGACAGGAAAATATTCAATGTAGAGAAAAATATCATGTCAACCGGTCAAACTGCTACTGAATTGATGAAAAATATTCCTGGAGTTGATGTTGATATTGATGGAAATATTTCACTCAGAAATTCTTCTCCTACTATTTTCATTGATGGAAGGCCAACCAATATGACATTGGATCAAATTCCTTCTGATGCCATTCAAAGCGTGGAGCTTATAACAAATCCATCTGCAAAATATGATGCATCAGGTGGAATGTCCGGTATCATAAACATTGTGTTGAAGAAAAATAAAAAGGCAGGTTATAATGGGAATTTAAGGGTCGGATTGGACTCCAGGGTAAAACCAAACTTTGGAGGTGATATAAATGTAAAGCAAGGAAAAGTGAATTTCTTTGTAAGTACGATGTATAACAAACGAAAATCAATCAGTGAAGGCAGCTCAACCAGAGATGAATTTATAAATACCCCATCGATCAGATATGTACAACAGAGCAATCCTATCAGCCTTGGATATTTTACATACAACAGAGCGGGTTTCGATTATTTTATTGACAACAGAAATACCTTAACGGTTTCTGGAAGTTATATGAGAGGCCAATTTGAGAATACAGATCTATTAAAAATCCAAACAGACACTTTATATAGCAGTGGCTCTAAATCTATTAAATCTCAAAGAGCCACTACCAGTAAGAGTAATATGGAGAATATGGGTACTGCACTGGGATTCAAACATCTTTTCAGTAAAAAAGGAATGGAACTAACTGCTGATGTCAATTTCAACAAAAGTTCTAACAAAAATACTGGAGGTTTCAGTACTCAATATTATGATGTATTCAATGGCTTAAAAGGAAGTCCTATTAAACAACAACAGGAAGGTAATGGAGGAAATAATTTGTATACAATTCAAACGGATTTCACCAACCCTTTATCAGAGAAGTCGAAATTGGAATTGGGTGCACGTGCCGCTATAAGAGATTTTGAGAGTAAGAACCTCAACTTTATTTACGACTATATTACAAATAGTTACAAACCAATTGTATCTCTAAATGCAAACTATAAGTATAACGATAAGGTATTTGCAGCTTATGGAACTTATGGAAATGTCATTGGAAATAAATTCAGTTATCAACTTGGATTAAGGGTTGAAAGTTCAAAATATGTTGGAACTCTCTTAACAAATGGCAACAAATTTGGGAACTCATATCCTTTCAGTATTTTCCCAAGTATCAATTTTACGCAACAAATTGATCAAACACAGGATTTACAATTCAGTATAGCACGTAAAATTCAGCGTCCGAATTTCTTTCAAATACTGCCATTCGTAGATTATACAGACTCTTTGAACATCAGTAGAGGAAATCCAGGATTGGTTCCTGAATTCACCAATTCAATTGAAATGAACTATCAAAAAACCCTCCCAAAGGGAAATAACTTGCTCATTTCATTGTATTACAAAAGAACAAATGACCTTATTACAAGATCTCAAATAAAAGAATCAAATGCCTTATCAGGTAAAGATGTACTGATCAACACCTATATAAATGCAAATAATAGTCAGGCATATGGTGCTGAATTTACCATCCGTAATACAATTTCAACATGGCTTGAGTTCACAACAAATATGAACATATACAACTCAAGTATAACCAGCACTGTTCCTGGCACAACATTAAGCAATTCAATCTGGAGCTTTTTTGGAAAAGAAAATGCAAACATAAAGTTTCCTAAAAATTATACGCTACAACTCGCTTTTGACTACAGAAGCAAATCAATTCTTCCACAAGGTGGTGGATACAGTGGCGGTGGCATGAGTGGAGGTTTCAGCGGTGGAGGCAGAAGCAGTGGAGGCGGTGGTGGAAACTGGGGTGGCTTCTCTCAAACATCTGCACAGGGATATGTATTGCCAAACTATGGTCTTGAGTTTGCATTGAAAAAAGATTTCTTGAAAGAAAAAAGAGGTTCTCTCACGCTTAGCATGAATGATGTATTGAAATCTAAGTTGTATGGTTCATTTTCACAAGCAACTTATTTTACACAATCAAGTTCAAGAAGAAGGGACTGGCAAGTTTTCAGATTGAATTTCAGTTACCGATTTGGTAAAGTGGATGCCACGTTGTTTAAAAGAAAGAATACAAAAAGTGGAATGGATGGAATGAGTGAAGGAATGCAAATGCAATAAAATTGAAACCCGCCAAATGGCGGGTTTTTTAATTCTTTTTGCCAAGAAGCATAGGCACAAATGAAAATTCATCAAATTTCTCTTCCTGCAAACTTCCGTCAGATAATTTGGTAATTCGATGCATTCTTTGATTTTCACCTTCATTCAATGGCAATACCATAACGCCATTGATTTTTAATTGCTGTATTAATTTCTCTGGTATGTAAGGAGCTGCTGCTGTTATTAGAATTTTATCAAAGGGGCCATAAGTTGGTAATCCTTCATATCCATCACCATAAAATTGTTTGATTGACTTGAATGTTGATAAAAATTTAAATTCCTTGTTTGAATCAAATAATTTTTTTTGTCGCTCAATGGTAAAAACCTTTGCTTTTAATTCAGCTAAAACGCATGCCTGATAAGCACTTCCTGTTCCAACCTCTAAAATTTTTTCAAAAGGTTTGACTTGTAATAACTGTGATTGATAAGCAACGGTGTAAGGGTGTGATATGGTCTGATCTTCGCCGATAGGAAAAGCTTTTTCCTCATAAGCATGCTTCTCAAAAACAGAGTCCAAAAAAAAATGTCTGGGAACCATCGAAATAGCATTCAGAACGGTTTCGTCTGTGATGCCTTTTTCACGAATGGTGTCAACCATTTTTTTTCTTAGTCCTTTATGTAAATAAGTATCCTCAATTGCACGCATCTCTTACACTTTTTTATATCACTAAAGGTTCAGATCTTTTGTGATGGTTTCAATTCTTTGTCCTAAAGAAGCATAAGCAGCATCAAATTCATCAACTGTTGCAAGTTTTCCTTGCACACTGAAATAGAATTTTATCTTAGGTTCTGTTCCAGATGGTCTTGCACTGATTTTACTACCATCTGCCAGTACAAATTGCAACACATTGCTTTTAGGAAGATCAATGGTACAAACCTGTCCTGTTCTTAAATCCTTGGCTTCCTTTGTTTCGTAATCATAAATACTGGCTACTTCTACCCCATCAAGCGATTTTGGTGGATTGGTTCTAAATCGTTCCATCATGGCGGCTATTTGCGCCTGGCCATCTCGTCCTTTTTTAGTGATTGAAATGAGATGTTCTCTATACAATCCATATTCAACGTACAGCTCAACCATTTTTGTAAACAAGCTTTTGCCAGCATTCTTTTCGTATGCGGCCATTTCACAAAGCAATGCAACAGCACTCACTGCATCTTTATCACGCAACTCTTTCCCTATCATCAGCCCATATGATTCCTCTCCACCAATGATATAATTCTCAGACGCTTCTTTTTCTTTTATCAATTCTGCGATCCATTTAAATCCGGTTAACACATTATAACATGCAACATCATTTTTGGCGGCAATAACATCGATCATGTCTGTGGTTACAATGGTTTTCACCACCATATCATTCTCTTGGGCGATGCCTTTCTTTCTCCTGGCTTCAATCATATAGTTGAATGCCAGTACTGCAGTTTGATTGCCATTCAACAATATCCAATTTCCATGATGATCTTTTACGCCAACACCTACCCTATCAGCATCCGGATCTGTACCTAATAAAATATCTGCATCTATTTCTTGCGCCTTTTTTAATCCAAGGCTCATGGCTTCACTCTCTTCCGGATTTGGATACACCACGGTTGGAAAGTTCCCATCTGGAATGATTTGTTCTTCTACAAGTGTCAGATTTTCAAAACCAAATTGCTTGAGCACCTGAGGCACCAATGTAATACCTGTTCCATGAATAGGGGTATAAACGATTTTAAGGTCTTTTTGCTGACTTATTACCTCAGGATATACACTTAGACCCTTGACCATTGAAATATAAGCCTGATCGAGTTCTGCACCTACCAAGTGTATATTTGCCTCTCCCCCATTCCATTTCACTTCATCAACAGAAGAAATTTTTTGAACTTCTATAATCACATTTTTATCATGAGGAGGCACCAATTGTCCACCATCATTAAAATAGGCTTTATACCCATTGTATTCTCTTGGATTATGGGAGGCTGTACAAACAACACCACCCTGACATTGAAGGTGACGAATGGTAAAAGACAACTCAGGAGTTGGACGAAGTGCTTCAAACAAGAAAACCTGAATTCCATTTGCAGCCATCACATTTGCGGTGATTTCTGCAAATGTGCGACTGTTATTTCTGCTATCATGAGCAACAGCAATTCGGATTTGTTGTTCAGGAAAGGATTTTATTAGGTAATTGGCGAACCCCTGGGTGGCCATACCAATGGTATATTTATTTATGCGATTGGTTCCAACACCCATGATTCCTCTTAATCCACCAGTACCAAACTCAAGATCTTTATAGAAGGCATCAGCAAGCTCGTTGGGATTGTTTTGCTGAAGCTCCTGAATTGTAGCTTTTGTTTCTGCATCAAAATTTCCAGATAACCATTTATCAATCTTTTCACTGATAGCTGCTTCCATGACAGAATAAATTTTTACAAACTTAACAAAGGATGCTCTAAATGCAAGTAACTTCACATTATAATTTAGCTTAGAATTGCTATAAACCACTACAGAACTGTTATTCCACATGTCTCATAACAACTTATTGAGGATATGCTTCATGCATTTAATATGTTTAAGTGCATTTAATGGAGTTTCACAAACAGACTCTATAAAAACAATCGATAAAGACATTTCATTACATCATGTCAGAACTGAATCCAATGCAAAAAAATGGACAATTGGCGCTGTTCAGGTGGGACTTTGGACAGGTTCATTTATATCATTAAACAAGGCTTGGTATGCAAATTATCCAAGAACCAGCTTCCATTTATACAATGACTGGAAAGAATGGCAACACATGGATAAAGCTGGTCATTTTTGGTCGACATACCAAATAAGTCATTTTTCTGCTGATTTATGGAAATGGACAGGTGTCGATGATAACAAAGCTAATGTGATTGGAGCCATCAGTGGACTTGGATATCTAAGTATTGTAGAAATATTAGATGGTTATTCAGACAAATGGGGGTTTAGTTTACCCGATATGGCAGCAAATTCATTGGGTGCACTCAGTTTTTTGGGCCAGGAAATGGCATGGAAAGAACAAAGAATCAAGATTAAATTATCATATACCCCCTATTCCTATGGAAACTTAAGACCCAGATCTGATGAATTGTTTGGAAAGGGAATGATTGAAAGAATTCTGAAGGATTATAATAGTCAGACCTATTGGGCAAGCATGAATATCAAATCATTTTTTCCATCATCATCTGTTCCGAATTGGCTTGATTTATCAATTGGCTATGGTGCCAAAACCATGTTGGGGGGATATGATAATACCTGGAAGGATGCACAAGGATTGCAACATGACAGAACTGATATTCCCAGATTTAAAAGATACTTTCTGTCTGTTGATATTGACCTTGACAAGATTAAAACCAGGAATAAAATTTTGAAAAAGACACTACATATATTGAACATCATTAAAATACCCGCACCTGCATTGGAATTCAGGTCTAACGGGGCAGTCAAGATCCACGCAATGTATTTTTAGTTTAATGGATAGAATCCAGATATGCACCCATAATCTTCCCATCCTGAACTTCAACACTGATATGATCCTCTAATGTAGTGGCCAATGAAATCCCTACATAATCTGCATGAACAGGAAATGTCTTGTGGCTTCGTTCAACCAATGTCAGTGTCTGAATATTTTTGGGTTGAAAATTTAACAAAGGAACCAATGCATGAAGAAAGGTTTTACCACTGTTTATTACATCATCGATCACAATAACAACCTCATTTTTCAATACCTGTGCATCTGGAACATGACATTGAACAGGGTTCTTTTTATTCAAATGTATTTCAATCAAATCGGTTTTAAGATTTGAAAAATTGTTCAATTCTTTCTGGATCAATTTTGCGAGGGTCATCCCATTTTCCAGGATTCCAGCCAAAAAGATCTTTTCAACGCCTCTGTTATTCTCAATAATTTCAAAAGCCATTCTCCTCAATTTCATCTCGGCAGATGCACCGGTCAGGATATACTTTTTTTCCATGATTCTTATCATTATTTAATCATATACAAACTGTAATTTAGCAATTGTAATCAAACGGCATGCCTTTTTTACAAATAATCTTCTTTTGCATAACTTCCTTATCCATTTATCTTTTCTACAAAAAGATCAGTGAAATCAAGCGTAATATTTTATTGGGACAGGATGAACAATTGACCGACCAAAAGCGACTTAGATGGAAAAATGTTTTTTTCCTGGCCTTGGGTCAAAAAAAAATGTTTAAAAAACCATTTGCTGCTATTCTGCATTTGTTTGTTTATGCTGGATTCATCTTCATCAATATTGAAATGCTTGAGATTATCATTGATGGCATCGCGGGTACACACAGGATATTTTCTTCCTTCAATTCAAATGCATATCATATTCTTATCAATATATTTGAGATCCTGGCAACCATTGTGATATTGTTTTGTATTTTATTTCTGACCAGAAGATATATATCAGGAATCAAAAGGTTTCAGTCGACCGACATACAGGGTTGGCCTACAAAAGATGCTACCATTATCCTTATAGCTGAGATCATTTTAATGTCGCTTTTCCTTGTTATGAATGCAACAGATACGATGCTTCAGGATTTGGGGGCAAAACATTATATAGCACATACTACAGGCCACTTTATCATTTCGCAGTATCTATTTTCTCTTATTCACGGACTCACCATTCCACAGCTCATAGTTATTGAAAGAAGCTGTTGGTGGCTACATATTGTAGGGGTATTTACATTCCTGAATTATTTACCCTGGTCTAAACATCTTCATATAGTTTTGGCATTCCCCAATGCCTATTTTGCACGCCTCACTCCACGAGGGCAGATGAGTAATATGCCAGCTATTCAACAGGAGGTTTTGTATGTGTTCAAACCTGAAATGGCTGCGGATGCTGGTTCTTCTGCAACGCAATTGAAATTTGGAGCAAAGGATGTATTTGATTTAAGTTGGAAAAATTTATTGGATGCTTATAGTTGTACAGAATGTGGAAGATGTTCCGTTGAATGTCCTGCCAACCAAACAGGAAAGCTTTTGTCGCCCAGAAAAATCATGATGGATACCAGAGACAGGCTGGAAGAGGTAGGTAAAAATATCAATCACTATAGCACTTTTCAAGATGATGAAAAATCCTTACTGACGTATATTTCAGAAGAAGAGTTAAGGGCTTGTACTACTTGTTCCGCCTGTATTGAAGCATGTCCTGTCAGTATCAATCCTATGGACATCATCCTTCAAATGAGAAGATATGTAATCATGGAAAAGAGCAGTGCGCCTCAGGAGTGGACGATGATGTTTGGAAATCTGGAAAATAATTTTGCTCCATGGAAGTTTGCGCCGGAAGACAGAGGGAAATGGATCTTGAAATAAGAGAAAAGAGAAGAGAGAAAGGAGAAGAGAGAAAGGAGAAAGGAGAAGAGAGCTTGCCTGCCGAAGGCAGGAAAAGAGAAGAGAGCTTGCCTGCCGAAGGCAGGAAAGGAGAAGAGAGCTTGCCTGCCGAAGGCAGGAAAGGAGAAAAGAGAAGAGAGAAGAGAGAAAAGAGAAGTGAGAAAGGAGAAAAGAGAAGAGAGCTTGCCTGCCGAAGGCAGGAAAGGAGAAGAGAGTAAAATGAAAAGTGAAGAGAGAAATAATTCAAGGAGACTGCCTGCCTGCCGGTACGCAGGGCAAAGAGGGCGAGCAAAGAGATACAATATTTTATATAAATGATTTAAGCGATAACAAT
>CANFHO010000013.1 GCA_947447005.1 Chitinophagaceae bacterium | reverse complement strand
TACCAAGTGCATAAGAACCTGATGCACTCCAGTAACCCATCCAACGGTGCAAGAATGCATAACCAGTACTTACCCTGGAGGCAGTAGAGGTCATTTGTGCAGTGATGGTGAGATCTGGTGTGATATCCGCGCCAGTTGCCTGGTTCGGGTTTTTGTTGATGTCTAAGTAATCTTTCTTACATCCTGTAATGGCCATCAATGCCATGGATGCGATCAATATATATTTTGTCTTTAACATAGTCGTTGTTTTTAAGTTGTTATGAATTAAAACTTCAGGCTGATGTTAAATCCATACAATCTGGCTGGAGGAAGGATGTTAGAAAAGTTTGCACCCACACCATTACCTGTACCATTGTTGAATTCAGGATCTGTGAACACGTTGCTCTTAGGCAAGAACATGAACACATTTCTAGCAACTGCTCCGATTGAAGCGCCTTTCACAAATTTCACTTTACGTAAAACGGTAGAGGAAACATCATATGTAAGGGCGATTTCACGGATCTTCCAAGCAGCAGCACTTGTCAGATACTGAGAGTTTACTGACCTCCTTGTTACACCACCAGTGAAGAATGCATAACCAGGACGGCTAACAACTACATCTGTGTTTGTTACATATTTACCAGTACCATCATTGTATACAGAGTTTGGAACAACAAACCTCATACGGCTGTTCTCTGCAGACTGGATAGAGATACCAGGGAAATCCATATCAGGACCGATACCATTATACACTTGGTGACCACCTCTGTAATCAGCGGTGATTGTCAATGTAAATTGCTTGTAGTTCAAAGATGGGTTCACACCAAGGATGTACTTAGGCATGGTACGACCAAACATTTTCGGAGTTGGGTTCAAGTTCGGGTTACCTGTTTTTGCATCAACAATAACATGTCCTTGTTCATCACGAACATAGTCAGTCAATTTGAACATAAACGCTGGATAACCTACGATTGCGTAGTTTGAGTTACCTGCAGAAACCTCATTCAAACCTTCGTACACTTTATTCACTTTGCTGTCTTGGATAGTCAAGTTGGTTTTCAAATCCATTTTGAATTGGCCAAGGTTCAACAAAGGAGTCAAACGCAAATCGAATTCCAAACCTTTGTTTGTGAAATCAGCTGCATTCACCAAAGAAGTTGAATAACCTGTTGCGCGGCTGATTTGGATACCCAAAATCTGGTTAGAGTTGTCTTGCGTATAAGCAGTTGCTTCAAAACTGATTCTGTTTTTCAACAAAGACAATTCGAAACCAACTTCTTTAGAATTTACAAACTCAGGCTTGATTGCTGGGTTGTTTACACTTGAAGATGCAGTGAAACCTGGCAAGCTTCCGTAAGGGAAACCACCTGCAACACCATATACTGGATCAAGAGAATATGCACCCAAGTTTACGTTACCTGATTTGGAAACTGATCCCCTAACTTTCAAATAAGAGATCAATTTGCTGTTTTTGATGGCTTCAATCGCATCGCTCAACACAACTGATGCAGAAGCACCAGGATAGAAGAATGAACGTGCATTTTTAGGCAAACGAGAATCCCAGTCGTTACGACCAGTTACCTCCAAGAAAGCCCAGTTGTCATAACCCACAGAGAACTTAGCAAAAGCACCCATCAATTTAGTCTCAGAGAAACTCTCACCTGCACCTGGCTCACCTTGTCTGTTAGAAAGGTTATACAATGTAGGGATGATCAAGTTGCTACCAGAAACGCTCACTGATTTGGCGAAAGTTTCACGGTAAGATTGTCCAATCAAACCATCAACATTGATTTTTCCGAAATCTTTTTGACCTGTCAAGAAAGCCTCAGAACTGATTCTGGAGCTCACTGACTCACCATCAGATACACTCGCAAATACGTTGTTGTTTGCAGTTGCATTGTACTTATCATTGTGCTGAGCGAAGTCAGAGTATGTAAATGCTTCAAGAGTATTCTTGTAATAGCTATTAGAAACAGTTGTACCCAAACGGTAAGTAGCACTCAACCAAGATAAGATCTTGTAGTTTAAGCTAGCAGAACCAATAAGGTCATGACTTGTTCCTCTGTTTCTTTGTCTATCCTTAATATAGTAAGGATTTGTGTAATAATCATCATAGTAATGATTCGGACTACCCCATGAATTTGGATCTCTCCAACTCTTGTACTTAGTCAATGGGATGTTTTGAGCTGTATTGAACACCTCCCAATAAGCACCATTTGCAGCTACATCGTATTGACCTTTTGTATATGTCAATGTGTAATCAGCATTGAATTTACCATACTCTTTTGCGCCTTTGAAGCTGAAAGAAGTCCTTCTGTTCTTATCGCCAGGAAGTGTACCCGCGATGTTTACATCTTGAGCAGAAAGGTAAAAATCCTTTGCAGATACAGATACATCATTTTGCATGGTGATACCTGTATTGAAGAATTTCATTTTTTCGCCTTTGATTGCAGCATATTTCAAGTTTTGGATTTCACCAGCCGCATTTTTACGACCTTCATCTCTCATAGAACCATCGAATTCATCACCATACTGTTGGTTCTCGATAGGATCGAATTCACCGAAACCATTGGCGTCGATTGAAGATCCTTGACCAAACTGGGCTTGGAATTTAGGAAGGAATGAGATTTGCTCAAACTGAGTTGTATTGCTGATGGTAACAACTGGGCTACCATTTTTTGTACCTCTTTTGGTTTTAACGATGATTACACCGTTCACACCATCCGGTCCATACAATGATGCCGCAGAAGCACCTTTGAGGATGTTCACATCTTCAACATCGTTTGGATTCAAACGACTTAAATAGCTAAGTGAAACTGGCACACCATCAATAACGAGCAAAGGCTGGTTGTTACCAGTCAATGAACGAATACCACGAAGTGTGATACGTGTATCAGCGAATACACCATTGTTTACTGTTGCAACGTTCAAACCAGAAACCTTACCGGTCAAACCACTTTGAATGTTTACAGCTTTAGCCGTTGTGATGTCTTTACCAGAAACCTTTGCAGTTGAATAACCCAACGCCCTTGGTTGTTTTTGTACACCAAGTGCAGTTACCACAACTTCTTGCATTTGTGCTTCTTGTGTTGCAAGTACAACAGCTACAGATGTACCTGTTACATTTACAACCTTTGTACCAAAACCTGTTGCAGTAATGGTCAAAGAATTTTTTTGAATTGCGATCTTGAATGCGCCGTTGGCGTCAGCCTTGACTGCATTGCTGGTACCCGTTTCTGTTACCGTGGCGAAAGGAACTAATTCTCCCTTGTCGTTTTTGATTTGCCCGGAAACGGTCCTTGTTTGAGCCAGTGCCGTCATGCAGAAAAGCATGGACATGGCCAACAGAGTTGCCAATTTTCTCATTGAGTCAAATTTTTTGGTTAAAAAATCCTAAATAAATAATAAATCTGCCTAAAAAGCAGAATCAATATTAAGCTTTTATTAACAGATTAAAGTGATTTGGAAGCAGTTTTTTGGGCATTTAGAAATATTTCTAAAAATGGGATAAAAAATTTAGAAATATTTAAATTTTAGTATTTTTTACCTTAAATATTTCTATTAAATATAGTTAAAAGATTGAATTACATATTCATAATTTTCATTATAACAGATCAATCTGTATTGGCTCATACAACGATCCCCGCCAAAAATTGACGGGGATCGTTTTTAAAAAGAAGGCAAGATTGGCTTAAATATATTGATTGATGATATTTTCCAACCACTCCTGCCTTCCGCTGGTTTGCTTAGGCTCACCGTGTTTGAACGCATAGGCTCTCAGATCTTCGAGGCTCAACTTTCCTTCTTCAAACAGTTTTCCTTCTCCCGCATCAAAAGAAGCATACCTGTTTTTCCTGAATTCCTTGTACGGAGAGTGTTGCAATACATTGTCTGCCACCACCAACGCTCTTGCAAAAGTATCCATACCACCAATGTGAGCGTAGAACAAATCTTCTGCATCGGTTGAATTCCTTCTTGTTTTTGCATCAAAATTCACACCACCCCCTGCAAAACCACCTGCCTCAAGAATGATTAACATGGATTCAATGAGCTCATTCAGGTTCATTGGGAACTGATCTGTATCCCATCCATTTTGTGCATCTCCCCTGTTTGCATCAATACTTCCCAACATTCCATTGTCGGCCGCCACCTGCAATTCGTGTTGGAATGTATGTCCTGCAAGCGTTGCATGGTTTACTTCAATGTTCAATTTGAAATCATTGTCCAATCCAAATTGTCTTAAGAAACCAATGACAGTAGCTGAATCATAATCATACTGGTGTTTGGTTGGCTCACATGGTTTTGGTTCAATAAAGAATGTTCCTTTGAAACCATTTTTTCTGGCATAGTCTTTTGCAGTATGCAAGAAACGTGCAAGATGTTCCTGCTCACGTTTCATGTCTGTATTCAACAAAGTCATATAACCTTCACGACCACCCCAGAATACATAGTTTTCACCCCCAAGTTTAATGGTAGCATCCAATGCATTCTTCACTTGTGTTGCAGCATGTGTCAACACAGCAAAATCAGGATTGGTGCTGGCTCCGTTCATGTAACGTGGATTGGAGAACACATTGGCTGTACCCCATAATAATTTAACACCACTTGCTTTTTGTTTGAGATCAGCATAGTCTACTACTGCTGATAAATTTGATTCATATTCAGAAAGAGAAGAACCTTCATCCACCAGATCAATATCATGAAAACAATAATATGGCACACCCAATTTAGTGATGAATTCGAATGCGGCATCCATTTTATCCTTTGCACGATCAACCGCATTGGAAGCCTGATCCCATGCAAATTGTTTTGTACCAGGGCCAAATGGATCCGCACCTGTGTTACAGAAACTGTGCCAGTAGGCAACAGCAAACCTGAAATGTTCTTTCATTGTTTTTCCTGCAATAATCTGGTCTTCGTTGTACCATTTGTAGGCCAATGGGTTGTCTGATTTTGGACCTTCGTATCCGATCTTTCCTATCCCAGGAAAGTATTCCTTGTTTCCGAGTGTGATTGACATGTTCTTAAGTTGTTAGATGTTAGTATTTAGAAGTTAGTTATAGATTTGATTTCCAATGTGCGTAGGAATCACTGTATTGATTTCTTAAATCGTTTGATGGTTCAATTGTTTTCAACACTTTCAACCCTGTGAAACATTCTTGCTTGCTTTTGAAAATGCCTGCACCCAAACCAGCAGCTCTTGCAGCACCTTGAGCGCCATCGGTGTTGAATAATTCAATGCTTGCGCCAGTTGTATTTGCAAATGCTTCTGCGAACAAATCGCTTAAAAACATATTGGCATATCCGGCACGCACTGTTTTAATTTGCATTCCCATATCAACCATGATTTCCATTCCATAGTAAAGTGCATTCACGATGCCTTCCTGCACAGCTCTTGCAACATGACTTCTGTCATGCCTATTGAAATGTAAGCCTTTTAATGTTGAACCAGGATCGGCATTGCACAAAACACGTTCCGCACCATTGCCAAAAGGGAAACACATCAATCCGTCAGCCCCAACAGGAGCAGAAGCAGCGAGTGCATTGATTTCAGGATACGTCAAACCTGTGAATACATTTTTCTGCATCCAACTATTTAGTATTCCTGTGCCATTGATACATAAAAGAACACCAAAACGTTTTTCTAGCTCTGTATGATTCACATGCACAAAGCTATTTACACGAGACGGAGGATCGTAGGCAGGTTGATCAATCACACCATATACAACTCCGGATGTTCCTGCAGTTGCAGCAATCTCACCTGGCTCCAATACATTCAAAGAAAATGCGTTGTTGGGTTGATCGCCTGCTCGGTATGTAATGGGAACACCTGCCTTGATTCCAAGTTCTTCGGCAGCCAAGGCATGCAAGACAGATTGAATTCCGAATTGTGGTGTGATATCACATATCAATTCCTTATCAATACCATAATGATCCAAAAGGTCAGTTGCAAGACGATTTTCTTTTGCATCCCACATGATGCCTTCAGACAAGCCCGATATGGTTGTCTTCATTTCACCACTGAGTTTGTAGGCAATGTAATCACCTGGCAACATAATCTTGTAGAATCTTTTGTATAGTTCAGGCTGGTTTTCTTTAACCCACTTGAGCTTCGATGCAGTCAGGTTTCCTGGGGAATTCATGTAATGAGAAAGGCAAAAGGATTCACCCAATTGATGGAAAGCCGCATTGCCAATTTCAACCGCTCGGCTGTCGCACCAAATGATGGAAGGACGAAGAGGTTCACCATTTTTATCAACCACCACCAGTCCATGCATTTGATATGAAATTCCTATGGCAGCAATTTCATCTTTTTGAAAAGCAACCTGCTGTTTTACTTTGTTCAGTGCATGCTTGAATTCTTCCCACCACATGTTTGGATCTTGTTCTGCGAATCCTTTTTCTGGTGAGGATATTTGCATTTCAGATGAAGGAGCATGTGCTGTTCCAACACAGGCGCCATCTTCCACTTGAACAAGGGAACATTTCACGGAAGATGAACCTACATCAATACCCAATAAATACTTCATGAATTATTTGATTGTTGAGAACTTATAAATAGTTTGACTTTTCCATGTTTCACCGGGTTTTAAGATGGTGGAAGGATATGAAGGCTGATTGGGAGAATCAGGAAAATGTTGTGTTTCCAAACAGAATCCTGTTCTGAATTGATAATTCACATTCCTGCCATGCTGTGTGCCATCAAGGAAATTACCGGAATAGAATTGTATACCTGGTTCGGTTGTAAACACTTCCAGCTTTCTTCCCGAAGTTGATTCAGTTACCACTGCAGCGGGTTTAAGTTCTTCTTTTGATGCATTCAAAACAAAATTGTGATCGTATCCCTTTCCAAAAACGATTTGTTCATCTGTTGCACCAATATCAGCACCTATTTTCTTTGACGCAGTAAAATCGAATGGAGATCCCTTCACGTCTTTCAAATCACCAAAGGGAATCAATGTACTATCAATAGGTGTAAACTTATCTGCAAACAATTGCAGAGAATGATCCAAAATGGTTTGTGCAGGATTTCCAGTTAAATTGAAGTATGCATGATTGGTGATGTTTACTACAGTGGTTTTATCTGTTGTAGCAGTATAATCAATTGAGAGGCTGTTATCTTCTCTCAGTGAGTAAACCACTTTAATAGTCATGTTACCGGGATAACCATTTTCGCCATCAGCAATCTTGATAGAAAACGAAATGCCATCATTGATTTTACGGGCATTCCATACTTGTTTATCGATGCTTTTCACGCCACCGTGCAGGGTATTTGCGCCATTGTTAAGAGGTGCATTGTATTCAACACCATCAATCTTGAATTTCCCTTTTGCAATGCGGTTTGCATAGCGACCAACGATACAGCCGAAGTAAGAAGTTCCTTGTTGATAGCCCGACAAACTATCATATCCCAATGAGATGTTTTCAATCTTGCCATTTTTATCTGGCACATGAATGGCAACAATGGTTGCACCGTAGTTGGTGAATTCAACTTTCATACCATTTTTGTTTTCCAGGGTATAGAGTTCAACTGATTTACCACCCATAGAATCTTTAAATGCAGCAGCTCTGGCAGCAACTTCGGTTGAAGCCACATTTTCTTCATTAGAAAGAACACAAGAAGACAATAAAGTGGATCCCATAAGCAAAAAAGTAAGCAATCGTTTCATTTGTTATTTTTAAAATTCAGCAGCACCATCACTGGTTCCTGCAATATAATATTTAAGATCTATTCCAAATTGATTTTTATAAGCATCAGAAATTGTTTGAACAACTTCATTTACTTTTTCCTCTGCCACCAAATTTAAAGTACACCCTCCAAAACCGCCACCCATCATCCTTGCGCCCCAAACACCATTCAACTCTTTTACATTTTCAACAAGAAAATCGAGTTCTGTGCAACTTACTTCATAATCGTTTTGCAAACCATTATGTGCTTCCAGCAGCAACGAACCCGCTTTACTCCAATCTTCCCTTTCAACAGCATCACAAAAATTGCTCAGCCGAATATTTTCCTGAATCACATATCTGGCCCGTTTGAATTCGTTGTCTGAAAAAAGATTTCGATTACTTTCCAACATCTCCATGGAAACATTGCGCAAGGATGGGAAATTTTCTCCCCTTTCATTTAATTTATCAACAACTGAAATACATTCCAATCTTCGTGTATTGTATTCAGAGGATGCAAGTTCATGTTTCACACAGGTATCAAAGAGTACAATTTTATTACCTCCTAATTTCATTGGTACATATTCAAAATCCAGTGACCTGCAATCAAGCCTGATTACATGATCCAGCTTTGCATGAATGCTAGCAAACATGTCCATAATGCCACATTGCAAGCCGATGAATTCATTTTCGGCTTCTTTGGCAATTCTTGTCAATTCCAATCGATCAAACCCACATTGAAAAATTTCATTGAAAGCATAAGCGAAAACTGATTCCAAAGCAGCAGAAGATGATAGTCCGGCACCTACAGGAACATCAGATTTTACTACAGCGTTAAAATGAGGTATATTTTTACCTCTTTTTTTAAATGCTGCAACCACCCCAAAAACATAATTGGACCATGCATTGGAATGCTTTTCTTCAGGAAAATGATTTGTGATACAATGCTCATCAAGGTCGGTTGCAATCAAGGTGGTAAAATCAGATCCGGAAGGGGCAATCGCAATAGAGCAAAACTTATCAATACCGGCTGGCAATACAAACCCTTCATTATAATCGGTATGTTCACCAATCAGATTGATTCTTCCAGGCGACCTGAAACAACGTGGCTCGGTTTGAAATTCTTTGACAAAAAAAGCTGAAAGCCAGTTATTTATGACCATTAGAAGAGAAAATTATAATCGCATACAAATTAATGTAAAATGTGCACTTTTTTTGCGATTTACGGCATTAAATAGTCACATCGTTCAACAAAACCTATCTCTTCTTGTTACGATATTGGGAAAAAAGGAAGTTATCCACACACCTATCTCCTACAATACTTTTTATAACGGCGCAAAATGATGAATTTTGCAGTTCAAAAATCAGTGTCAGGAACATGCAAGAGGAAAACGAAGACATATTAGAACAGATAACAACGTCGGAATACAAATACGGTTTTGTGACCGATATTGAAGCCGATGAAGCTCCAAAAGGACTATCTGAAGAAACGGTAAGGTTTATTTCAGCCAAAAAAAATGAACCAGAATGGATGCTTGAATACCGGCTGAAGGCATATCGGCATTGGCTTACAATGGAAGAACCTACCTGGGCCAATCTTCATTATCCAAGCATTAATTACCAGGATGTAATTTATTATTCAGCTCCCAAACAGAAGGTATCTCTGAGCAGCCTCGACGAAATAGACCCAGAACTCAGGAGTACTTTTGAGAAGTTGGGTATTTCCCTGGATGAACAGAAGCGACTCTCCGGAGTGGCTGTAGATGCTGTGATGGATAGTGTATCAGTTGCCACAACATTCAAAGAAGAACTCTCGAAAGTAGGCGTGATTTTCTGCTCCATGAGTGAAGCTGTAAAAGAACATCCTGAATTGATTAAAAAATATCTTGGCTCAGTAGTACCTGCCACAGATAACTTTTTTACTGCATTGAATTCCGCTGTTTTCAGTGATGGTTCATTCTGTTTTATCCCCAAAGGAGTAAGATGCCCGATGGAGCTCTCCACCTATTTTCGTATCAATGCAGCAAATACAGGACAGTTTGAGAGAACCCTGATTGTAGCTGAAGAATCCAGCTATGTAAGTTATTTGGAAGGGTGTACAGCACCCATGCGCGACGAAAATCAACTTCATGCGGCAGTGGTAGAAATTGTAGCCATGGAGAAAGCTGAAGTGAAATATTCCACTGTACAGAACTGGTATCCTGGCGATAAAGAAGGCAAAGGAGGTATCTATAATTTTGTAACAAAACGAGGTATTTGTGCTGGAGATCATTCAAAAATTTCCTGGACACAAGTTGAAACCGGATCAAGTATTACCTGGAAATATCCAAGTGTAATTTTGAAGGGAGATTATAGCATTGCAGAATTTTACTCTGTTGCAGTAACCAATAATTTTCAGCAAGCAGACACGGGAACCAAAATGGTTCATCTTGGTAAGAATACCAGGAGCCGCATTGTGTCTAAAGGTATCTCTGCAGGTAAAAGTCAGAATTCTTACAGAGGTTTGGTAAGTGTTGCCAAGAATGCAGATAATGCAAGGAATTTCTCTCAATGTGATTCCATGTTGTTGGGAGATAAATGCGGCGCACACACATTCCCTTACATCGAAGTAAAAAACAATACAGCACAGGTGGAACATGAAGCCACCACTTCAAAAATTGGAGAAGACCAGATTTTTTATTGTAACCAAAGAGGACTTGATACAGAAACTGCTGTAGCATTAATCATCAATGGATTTGCAAAAGAAGTTATGAATCAACTTCCAATGGAATTTGCAGTAGAAGCACAAAAACTACTTGCCATCAGTTTAGAAGGCAGTGTAGGATAACATCATTAAAAGACAAAAGAATCAATATGTTAAAGATTGAAAATCTTCAGGCGAGAATAGAAGAAAAGGAAATTCTCAAAGGAATCAATTTGGATATCAAGCCAGGTGAGATCCATGCCATCATGGGACCCAATGGATCAGGAAAAAGCACATTGGCATCTGTTCTTGCAGGTAGAGCTGATTATGAAGTAACCGGAGGTTCTGTTGAATTTCTTGGAAAAGATCTTTTAGAGCTTTCCCCAGAGGATCGTTCAAGGGAAGGTTTATTTCTTGCCTTTCAATACCCTGTTGAAATTCCAGGTGTTAGTACTACCAATTTCATCAAAACTGCAGTGAATGAAAAGCGAAAGTATCAAGGTGAAGAACCATTGGATGCTGCACAGTTTCTTCGCATCATGAAAGAAAAAATGAATCTGGTTGAAATCAATCAATCATTGTTAAGTCGTTCATTGAATGAGGGATTTTCTGGAGGTGAAAAGAAAAGAAACGAGATTTTTCAAATGGCTATGCTTGAACCCAAGTTGGCAATTCTTGACGAAACAGATTCAGGTTTGGATATCGACGCATTGCGTATTGTAGCCAATGGCGTAAATCAATTGAGATCGAAAGACAATGCATTCCTGGTTGTAACACACTATCAGCGTTTGCTTGATTATATTGTTCCTGATTTTGTACATGTGTTATACAACGGAAGAATTGTAAAATCAGGTACCAAAGAACTGGCACTTGAATTGGAAGAGAGAGGATACGACTTTATTAAGTCAGAAGCAGACCAGGCCGTTTAATCATCAATTGCAAAAAGAAAATGGACGCTATACAATTTTTTACAGATGCATATGCGCAGCAATCATCATCGCTGCATCTTCATGCATTTCAGCAAAGCAATCTAGATGCATTTAGCACCATGGGATTGCCTGCAATCAAACACGAAGAGTGGAAATATACCAAAATCAGAAATCTTTTTAAAGACGGGCTGACATACACTCCTACCCTTTCAAATAGTGAAATCAAATTCCAAACATTGAAAGGAACGGAAGAGGCGAACAGGATAGTTTTTGTCAATGGATTATACAATGCAGCATTGACCCATCTGATAGAAGCTGAAGGAAACATTGTTGTTAAGCCATTGGACACTGCTGCAGGAGATGAGGATGCTGAACTCGTAAAAAAACATCTGGGACATAGCAAAGATTATCATCTTGATGGAATCAATGCATTGAATGGGGCATTTGCTGCAGGTGGTGTGTTTATTAAAGTGAAACCAAATGTTGTGTTGACGCAGCCAATTGTAATTTATCATGTAACGGATAATGCAAATGGGATGATTTTCAGTCAGCCCCGTATTCTTGGATATCTAGGCAAGAATGCTGAAGCAACTATTATTGAAACTTATGTAAGTACAGGCAACTCAGAGTCACTCTCAAATGAAGTGATAGAAATGTGTGTTGAGAGGGATGCCAATTTGCTTTATATCAAACTTCAAAATGAAGGAGCTCATTCAAGTCATACAGGCACAACCCATATCAGACAGCTTGAAAAAGCCATGACACAAGCAATTACTATCAGTCTTTCAGGTGCTATTGTCAGAAATAATCTGAATATGATTATGGAAGCTGAATACGGTGAGAGTCATATGTATGGATTATACTTATTGAATGGCAATACGCAGGTTGACAATCACACAATTGTTGACAATCAGATGCCACATTGCTTTAGCAATGAATTGTACAAGGGCATCATGGATGATAGTTCATCAGGGATTTTCAATGGAAAAATATTTGTAAGAAAAGATGCACAAAAAACGAATGCATACCAATCAAACAAAAATGTATTGATTGGGGCGAATGCATCTGCCAATACAAAACCACAATTGGAAATCTTTGCAGATGATGTAAAGTGTTCACATGGTTGTACGATTGGAAAACTTGATGAAGAGGCCCTCTTTTATCTACGTGCCAGAGGCATTTCAGAGACCAATGCGAAAGCACTTTTGTTGCATGCCTTTGCTGGAGATATTCTTCAACAGATCAAATATGAGGGTTTAAGAACTCATATCGACGAATTGATTTCCGAGAGGCTGTCGTTTCAGATATAATAAAAAAATATGTCATCAGACAATCGCATTGATATAGAAAACATCAGGTCTCAGTTCCCCATCCTGCAAAGGAAGGTAAAGGGAAAGACATTGGTATACTTTGACAATGCGGCTACATCACAGAAGCCTCAATCTGTGATTGATGCGATCAATAATTACTATACAACTTACAATGCCAATATTCACAGGGGACTGCATACCCTTGCAGATGAGGCCACTGCAGCATTTGAGGCTACGCGTGCAGCTGTAAAGGAATTCATAGGTGCAAAAGAATCAGAAGAAATCATTTACACCAAGGGTACCACAGAAAGCATCAATCTTGTTGCATCTTCCTGGGGACGTACTTTTTTAAATGCCGGTGACGAGATCATTATTAGTACTTTAGAACATCATGCCAATATTGTTCCATGGCAAATGATTGCAGAAGAAAAAGGTGCTAAGCTTCGTGTGATACCAATCAACAACGATGGTATCATCGACATGGATGCATTTAAATCCATGTTAAATGAAAAAACAGCATTTGTATCCATCGTGCATGCGTCCAATGCCTTAGGCGTAATCAATCCTGTTGAAGAAATAATACAACTTGCACATGACTTTGGGGCATTGGTTTTGGTGGATGGTGCTCAATCTGCCGTACATCTTGATATTGATGTACAGAGATTGGATTGCGACTTTTTTGCTTTTTCAACCCATAAGACGTATGGCCCAACAGGTATAGGAATTCTTTATGGAAAGCGTGCATTGCTTGAATCCATGCCACCTTACCAAGGTGGTGGTGAGATGATTAAAGAAGTGAGTTTCGAGAAAACAACTTACAATGAACTGCCTTTCAAATTTGAAGCAGGTACCCCTAATATAGCAGATGCCATTGCGCTAAAATCCGCTTTGGATTTCATTCATCAATACGGAAAATCAACAATCCGTCATCATGAAGAGATGCTTCTTCGATATGCAACATCACAACTAAAACAAATCGAAGGATTGAAAATCATAGGAGATGTTGAAAACAAGGTAAGTGTTGTTTCATTTGTAATAGATGGCGTTCATCCTCAAGACCTCGCTATCTTATTGGATAATCAAGGTATTGCAGTTCGAACGGGGCACCATTGTGCACAGCCTTTGATGTCGCGTTTAGGCATTGTAGGAACCACCAGGGTTTCCTTTGCCATATACAATACCATTGAAGAGATAGATATATTGATCATTGCCTTGAAGAAGGCTATCACCATGTTAAAATAATGAGTTCAGCAAAATCCATACAAGAAATTGAAGCATCCCTTGTGGATGATTTTTCCTTGTTTGAAACATGGGAAGAAAAATATGAATACCTGATAGATTTAGGTAAGAAACTTCAACCATTGGAAGAACAATACAAAACAGAGCAGTTCAAGATAAAGGGATGTCAATCGAGTGTTTGGATACATTCATTTCATCAGGATGGTAAAATATTTTACAAAGGAGATAGTGATGCTGTAATAGTGAAAGGATTGGTTAGTTTGATGATCACGGTTTTGTCAGGACAAGCATCGCAGGTTATCGTGGATGCTCCTTTGGATTTTATCAACGAAATAGGATTAAGTTCTCATCTGGCGCAAACAAGATCAAATGGGTTGAGGGCAATGATTAGACAGATGAAGTTGGATGCGGTTACGTTACAGGGAATAGGCAGTAGGGAATAGGCAATAGGAAAAGGCAATAGATTTTAGGCAAAGAGGCAAGGAGGCAAAGAGTAGGCAATAGGTAATAGGCAGTAGGCAATAGATTCAAGACAGAGAGCTTGCCCACCTCTGGTGGATAAACCTGCCGAAGGCAGGGCAAGGATGCAAAGATTAATAAAAATTATGAAGACGGAAGACCAATTGAAAGAAGAAGTAATAGCAAAAATCAAAACTGTATTTGATCCGGAGCTTCCTGTAAATATTTGGGAGCTTGGATTAATCTATGAAGTTAATATTGTGCCCATCCATAATGTACAAATCATCATGACATTAACGGCGCCGAGCTGTCCGGCTGCGCAATCGCTGCCCCATGAAGTGGACCAAAAAATAAGGGAAGTGGAAGGAGTGAATGATGTGTTTGTAGAAATTACCTGGACTCCATCCTGGAACAAAGACATGATGTCTGAGGAGGCCAAGCTCGAACTTGGATTCCTATAATAATCAAGCAAATCATCTCAATTTTTAGCTGAATCACTTAGTCGAATCCTCTATTTTGTAAATTGTTGGATTTGCATATTCATCGGTATATAAAATAAAACAGGAGACCTTTTGGGGTCTCCTGTTTTCGTATAACATTGAATATTGGAGATTAGTAACCAGGATTTTGCATAGCTGTTTTTTGCGTTGGCGTCAAAGCAACACCATTCGCCTGAACACCATCCAGGAATGTTTGTGGTATTGGACGCAAGTTGTGCTTATCAGCAACATATGGTGAAGCATCCACATTGAAAGCTTTAGCCCTTGATACCAATGTTTTTGTCCTGGCCAAATCAGCCCAACGAATATATTCTCCAGCCAACTCACGAGAACGCTCATTGAGAATGAAACACAACATCTTGTCGTATGTTGCAGACAAGCCCAATGTAGAAATAATATTTTGGTCTTGTGCTGGCAATGTGTTTACATCTGTAATGGCAAGTGAAGAACTTGCTGCAGTAGTTGTTGGGATGTTATTTGATTCGTAATAAGAATTACCTGGATAAAATGAGTTGGTTGTATTGGCTGACTGAAGTGAAGCAGACAACAAAGTATTTCCACCATCATAGTATGAGGCCCTGTTTTCACCAGATGCATATTGTGCACGGGCGCGAACTGCGTTGATGTAAGTCAATGCATCGGCATAGCTTCCGGTTCCTAGTTTAGCCAATCTGATCTTAGCTTCAGCAGCAATCAAATAGGTTTCAGCAGAACGTGCGAGGATGAAATCCCTATGTCCAACTACATCATTCAATGCATTCCTGGAACCATCCATATGTTTGCTCAAGGAAGGGAAACTTTGTCCTGCAGTTGTAAGGTCAGTAACCAATGCACCATCTGTAGTTCTTCCGTTAGGATATGCCACATAGGTAGTTGGGATATTCCTACCAGTTCCAAGCACATCTTGTACAAGACTGGTACCTGCAGTGGTTTTACAGATCTTAGACAATGAATAACGTGTATCTCCAGGTTGATTGATGACAAACATGATACCAAGATCACCTTTTACGTTTGGAGCAACGTTGTTGTAATTGATTGCACTTTTAGTTCTGAAGGATTTCCAAAACCTTGAATCGTTCACCAAATCATAAATACGATACATATAATATGTTGTTGCCAAACGGCTGAAAGGCCTACCACCTGTCAAGTCACGAGCCATTTGATCTTGCACATCATATCTTGAAATGAAATAAAGATGTTGTGTATTACCAGTACTCAAGTTGGTATTTACATCATTGGTTTGTTGAGCAGAGAAGATCACTTCAGGCAATGTTTCATTTGCAGAATTCATGCCAGTGAAATTCCATAAACTAGCAAAATTTGAAGCCAAAGGATGCTTTGCTATTACTTCATCAGAAAGTGAAACAGCTGCAGCCAAATCAGTTGCGACAAAAGAAGAGTTCCAAGCGCTATTTATTTCAGAAGCTCTGAAGAGGTATGTTTTAGCAAGGAAGTGTTTGGCAGCATCTTGTGTAAGACGTTGTGGACCGCCTGTTGCAGGCAATAGATCTTTTGCCTTTCCAAAATCAGCAATGATTTGGGCATACACATCTTTTTCAGAAGCCCTTGTGAATTCCAATTGAACACCAGAAAGGGGCGCCAATTGCAAAGGAACAGCTCCGTATTGGGTAACAAGTCTAAGATAATTATATGCACGCATGAAGTACCCTTCACCCAATGCTGTATTTTTAATAGCAGTGGCAGTTGAAGTACTGTTTGTGGCATTTTGAATTAAGAGGTTTGCATCACCTACTGCAGTGTACAAAGCGTCCCATTGGTAGTTGGCAGATGCTACATTCGAGTTCGAACCAATCACCAAAGAACCGAAAGTTTGATCGTAGTTATTCCATGGTGAGTTCGATGGGTCACCACCAATTTTAAATTCATCAGTACCATAGTTTGTAGCGGCATAAAACCACTCACCATTCACAGGAACACTGAAAGATTGGTAATAGGAACCGGCAGCCAGTTGCAGGATACCAGCATCCGTTTTGAAGAACTCATTACCTCTTGCCGTTTTAAGTTCTTCCTTCAGAAAGTCCTTATTACAAGATTGGCCAACAAAAAGGGCTGCGGCAAATGTTGCTAATTTTATATAATTATTAATCTTTATCATATTTGTTAGTATTAGAATGAAGCATTGATTCCAAGAGTGAGACCTTTATTCCATGTATTTCCAACTACATCCATTTCAATAAACTTGGTTTTGGAGTAGAGCATTCCCAGATTTTGAATTTGTAGGTATGCCTTAAGGTTAGAAACGCCAATCTTTGTCAGCTTTTTACCATTAACATTGTACCCCAGGGAAACATTTCTTATTTTAATGAAAGAGCCATCAACATATCCCAAAGCAGGATAATATGCATCCTGAGAAGCACCACCTGCATTGAATATTGGCTTTTGTAATTCCGCACCTGTTGTATTGTTTTCATTATAATAGTTAATCTTCCTTTGTACGCTTCTTGCAGCCTGACCTTCTCCACCATAGTTATAGAGGTATTTCAATCTGCCATAAATAAATACCGACAATTCAAGATCCTTGTATGTGATAGTATTTGTCATACCCAGAATCCAACGAGGTCTTGTATAACCAATAATAGTGCGATCGTTGTTTGGATCGATTTTGTTATCACCATTGAGATCTGCTACCCTAACATTTCCAGGGAAAAAGGCGTTTCCATTGGCATTGAATTTTGCATAATCAGGAGCATCTGTTTTTTGCCAAATACCAACTGGCTTATATCCATAAATAACTCCAATAGGTTGATTGATAAACCAGTTGTTGTTAATATCATTCTGCTTTCCGTTTGAAAGTGTAACGATATGTTCTTTCTGCCAGGAAGCATTTACAGTTGTAGTCCAGTTGAAGTTTCTGTTTTTAATATTAACAGTTGTCAAGCTGATATCAAATCCTTTATTTGCTGTTGCTCCAATGTTTTGGTATGTGCTTGTATAACCAGTAACACTTGGAATATTCCTTTGCATCAAAAGATCAGTTGTTGAAGATGTATACACATCTACAGTACCAGAAATCCTGCTTTTCAATAATTGGAAGTCTAGACCAGCATTGTACTGTGTTGTTTTTTCCCATCCCAAACTTTGGTTTGCAAGAACTGCACTTGGGATTGCACCCGCAACATTCGATGTAAAGAATGGATAGAAAAGAGAAACGATAGCACCTTGGGTTGCATATGGAGCAATAGCTGAGTTACCAGTTACACCAGCACCAAGTCTGAACTTAAGTTCATTAACCCAAGACAATTTCATGAATTTCTCTCTGTCAATTCTCCATGCCAATGCGGCTGATGGGAACAAAGAGTATTTGTGACCTTCTGCAAGCTGTGATGCTCCATCCTGACGGGCAGAGGCAGTCAACAAGTATTTATCCTTGTAACTATAATTGATCCTCGCCATATAAGAAAGCAATGCTCTTTCAATCAAGTCAGTTTTTGTACTCAACTGACCAGTAACAGTACCACTAGTGAGTGCATTCCACTTTTGAGCTGCAAATGGTACACCATTTCCGGTGATGCTACTTGATTCCCAATTATAAGCAGTTTGGCTATTCAGCAATGTTAATCCAAACGTATGATCACCAATAGATTTGTCGTAATACAACAAATGGTCCAAGGTATAAGAGAATGTTCTGTTGTTCAACAGTGAAGCATAGCTTGTACTACCACCATTTGCAACTGAGTTGGCATCAACATACACTCCATCCCTGTAATTAGAGATATCCGGACCGAAGTTCATACGGTATTTAAGTCCCTTCAAAATAGGGGAAATATTTCCGAAATTAACTTGAGAGTACAAGCTTCCAAAAGCTCTTAATGTGACTCTTTCGTCTATATTGTACTTCCACTCATCTACTACATTCTTAACCGCAGCATCACCGCCTGGGAAAAGTATCCTGTTTCCTGCTGCATCATATGGTAGTGCATATGGGAACAATGAAGTTGCAGATCCATATAAACCACCTGCAGGACTACCGATTGTAGCTACTCCAAATCCAGACTGACCATATTGTTGTCTGCCATAAGAGATATTGATATTACTACCGATTGACAACCATTTGGTTGCTGAGATATCAACATTTGCTTTTGCCGTATACCTTTCAAATGATTGACCCTTGATTGTACCTGTATTATTAAGATACCCAAATGAAGCATACGATTTTACTTTATCTGACCCACCACTTACACTAACCACATTATCAGATGTAATGGAGTTTTGCTTTACTAAACCTGTCCAATCAGTAGTAGAAACCTTGCTACCGTCCCAGGTTCCTGTAGCCCATCCTTTATTGATATTTTCCCAGGCAACCGGATCAGCACTTGCAGCAAAAAACGTTTTATCTGTTGCGATGGTTGGTTGATCACCTCTTGGATAGGTGCTCAGCCCTGTGGTTTGATTCAATCCAGAATAGTAATATGCCCAACGTTTATAGGTGATATAATCAGAGGCATTGAACATTTCCCTATTATCATGGATATTTTCAGAAGTTAAAGAGTGGTTGAAGTTTACGGTTGTTTTTCCAGCCTTACCTTGTTTGGTAGTTACGATTACAACACCGTTTGCACCGCGTGAACCAAAGATGGCCGTTGCTGATGCATCCTTCAAAACATCGATTGTTTCAATATCACCAGGGTTAATGTTATCAATACCGCCTGTGATCAAAGGAATACCATCTACCACAAATAATGGAGAGTTAGATGCCGTCAAGGAACGTACACCACGAATGGTAATGGAACCAACCTGACCAGGACGTTCGTTTGATGAGATATCCACACCAGCAACCTTTCCCTGCATTGCTTGCACCGCATTATTCACTGGCCTGGAACGAATATCTTTTGAACTGATACCTGAAACAGCACCCGTCAAATCTTTCTTTTTAACTGTTGCGTATCCCACTACAACAACTTCATCCAAGCCTTTGGTATCAATGGCAAGAACAATGTTTAATGTAGAGGTGGACTCTGTAAAAGCAATTGATTGAGTAGCATAGCCAGAAGAGCTAACACTCAAAGCACCTTTCTCTTTTACGGTGATTTTAAATTTACCTGACGCGTCGGTTAAAGTAGTTGCGTTAGAATTTTTGGCTTCGATTACTACCCCTTGTAGAACTTCGCCTTTTTCTCCGGTAACGGTACCTTCAATAACGTGTGAACCTGATTTCTGTGCAAAGGACATTTGCAAGGAACCGGCCACTAGTAGTACACCTGCAAATAGCAAGCGTGTAAATAGCAAACTCTTTCGATTCATGATTCAGTTTGTTTGGTTAATAGATAAATGTATGATGATTGTAAATTGAGGAAAGCCACTAATGCAAGGCTAAATAAACATGAAAGCTCATGTTGATTTTTTTATAATTTTGAGGGTTAAAATATAGATAGCGTGTAATGTTTACCCTAAAAAAGGGATGTGTCAATTGCACACTTATCGTTTGTGGGGTTGAATTTAGATTAATTCCACTATAGCACGAATCACTTGAACGCTTTTTTTTACGCAATCGTTCCCATTATAAAAAAAATTTAAAAAGCAGCAATTCCTATACCAAGTATCTTCTGGGTATGATAGTTCTTTGCAGAATAGACTTTACTTTTATGAAACATACAATTTATCATGAGAAGCGTATTCCCTTTTTTATTCTTATTGTGCTTGCATATTGGAATAATGCCAATATACAGCCAAGTAAAAGATGATGTAAACACTCCCCTTCATTTACTCCCGGCAGATTATACAACACCTTATTCCATTCCCACAAAAAACACGACAAAGCAAGTATTGGACAGGGTTTTCAACTATATACAAAAGAATACTCCTTGTGAACTGATTGATACAGTGACACAAAAAAACATTACCAAACCATCCGAAATCAATTTGAATGTTTCATTAAAAAAAGGTGTATTCAGAATCACCAGCTATGAATGGGGTGTTGTGTATAGTGCCTTATTGAATGCATATAAAAACATTGGGGAAAAATCCTATGCAAACTATGTAAAAGAGCGACAAGGCTTTATAGCTACATGGGCACCTTTTTTCAGAGAAAAGTATAATGCTGGGTTCTATGCCAATGTGAAGGAATTTCCATTGAGACAGCCTGTATCCCCCCATGCGCTCGATGATGGTGGGGCCGTTACAGCTTCCATGATCAAATCAAAACTTTCAGGAATGGATGATAGTTTGGATGGTCAAATTGATTTTTTTGTGGATTACATTATGAAAAAGGAATTCAGACTTATTGATAAAACCATTGCAAGAAATAGACCCTTAACAAATTCGTTGTGGCTGGATGACCTTTACATGGCATTACCATCATTGGTTCAAATAGGTAAATTGAAAAAAGACAAGTCGTATTTTGATGAAGCAATTTATCAACTTGAAGCATATACAAGAAGAATGTTTGTGCCAGAAAAAGGACTCTATATGCATGGATGGGTTGAAGGGATGACTGTTCATCCTGCATTCCATTGGGCAAGAGCAAATGGATGGGCATTATTAACCATGACTGAAATGTTGGATGCACTTCCAGAAGATCACCCGAAAAGATCATTTGTGTTGGATCTTTTCAAAAAACATGTAGCAGGAATTGTAAAATTTCAAGATGGTAGTGGATTCTGGCATCAACTTCTTGATAAAAATGATTCCTATCTAGAAACTTCAGCTACTGCCATTTATTCATATTGCATTTCTAAAGGGTGTAATGAGGGATGGATTGATAAAATGGCATATGCACCAACAGCAGCACTTGCATGGAACGCAGCATCATCGAAAGTAAATGAAGAAGGTCAGGTTGAAGGTACCTGTGTTGGAACAGGGATGGCTTTTGATCCTGCTTTTTATTATCACAGACCTGTTAGCAAGTTTGCTGCACACGGTTATGGCCCTTTGCTGTTAGCAGCTTCTGAAATGTACAGACTTCTGGATAAAGGAGAATTCAAGATTAATGATAGTGCAATGATATTTTATGTAAAATAAATTTTGATAGAAGTATAACTATAACAATGTTACCTAAAGATCAAATCATTAAAACTGAAAATGAACAACATAATAAACTTATCAATTATCTTATAAATTGATTTCTGATTTTATGATTGATAAAGTGATATGTTATTTTTTCAGGATGGGTTTCAGTTCAATTGCTTGTCCTCCTGATGCCAAGAGTTTTACATGCAAAATTGTTGTGCTATTTACTTTTATTTTCTGAATGGCAACATGAGTGCGAATATTTGCAGCAGGGTCATCTCTAAAAATGGTGGCTTCATATTCTTGACCATATTGCAAAAAATCTAAAGACAGATTCAACTCCCTCGCATCGTTATTGGTAATAGCCCCAACAAACCAATCGTTACCTGCTTTTCTAGCCATCGCAATATATTGACCAATATACCCAGCCAATACTTTGCTTTGATCCCAAACCGTTGGAATATGATCCCAAAAAGCCAGTTCGGGTTCGTCTTGAGAATCGGAAGGTTTATCATACCAGTACATATGTTGCAAGGGACTATAAAAAATAGCTGCCAGTGCTAATTGATGAGCGGCCGTTGTTTTGATAAACTTATTTCTTGGCACCCCATTTTCAATCGCACCTGTTTGTTTAAAATCTTGTCTATAATAACAAAAAGTATAATCGGCTGCTCCTGCTATAAATCTTGTAAATGGAAGAATGGTATTATGTGTTGCGGTAGGGAAACCTTCATTCCCCAAAATCCCTTCCTGAGTCATAAGATTGGGATATGTTCTACTAAAGCCCGTTGGGCGATATTCATCATGAATGTCTACCATCAATTCGTATTGGGCACATTTGCGTACTGCTTCGTGCATCCAAGCGGTCCACCTAAAAGATCCGACGTGTACAAATCCAAATTTTATGCCAGCAACACCCCATGCATGATAAATAGGTAAAATACTATCTAATTGTTTTGCAAGTGCACGTTGGTTTACATAAAGAATCACACCAATGCCCTTTGTTTTACCGTATGCGATTACTTCTTGTATGTTTAATGCATTCAAAGGATTTCGTTTGGGATCAACACTAACTCTACTTGCGTTGGAGGAATCATGATATTCATAACCATACCAACCAGCATCAAATAATATGTATTGCAGGTTGTGTTTGCTTGCAAAATCTATGGCTGTTCTGGCTCCCACAGTAGATAGGGTTACTTCTCGAAATACTTTACCTGGTTTGATCCAACTGCTATTGACAATTTGATTGGGGGGATTTAAATTCTGAATCAAATCATTGTTCTCCAACAATTCTCCGGGGCTTTTTGCCGCCATCACATATCGCCAGGGGCTGGCAAAGGGGGCAATTTCTTCTACATTGTCATACATAACACCTTTAAGAGTATTCGGCACATTAACAATAGCTTTGAATTTGGTTCTTGAATAATTCACCATTTCCGCTTCACCCAAACAAGCATAAAGCCCATTACGTAATTCCAATGTCAGAGGCCTTTCAGATTCATTCAGCATTTTATTCAAATCCAATAATTGATACTCCTGTTGAGCAAAAGAAGTATACCAAGCTTTGGTAGAATCTGGGAAACGATACTCAGTTGACTCCCCGGTAATTTTTATCAAAGGTCCGCCATTTTCTAATTCAGGAACCAAGTACCTAAAAGCCAATCCTTGGTTATACACTCTGACTATTATCTTTAATTGTTTATTGTTATTGTCTTCTTTGTTCAAATAAAATACAGATTCATTGTATTTGTCTTTCACCTTTGAACGCTCTCCATATATGGGCAGCCAAACTGTATCTACAGCTTTAGCGGTAATGGTCTTAATCACAATATTTCGTTCCCAATTTTCCCCATTCACATTGATACCGAACTTAGAATCCAAAATAACGGGCTGCTGCAAATAAGACAAACGATAAATCAACCCTTTCTCTTGGGTGAGTGCAATATTTACCAACATCTTACCATCAGGAGACAAAATTTGATATGTGTCATTTTGCGCAAAACCGTTACACCCAATCAGTAGCAAACAAAGTAGTAACCTGAATTTTTGAATCATAGCAAACATTCTTTATTATAAACGACTATAAATTTGATTAAAATATTAAAAAAATATGTTTGGCACATAAAAAAAGCCAGCATTTTTTGCTGACTCGATTTTGTGGAGAATACCGGGTTCGAACCGGTGACCTCTTGCATGCCATGCAAGCGCTCTACCAACTGAGCTAATTCCCCTTATCTTTGATAACACATTGCAAATATATACCAAAATGAACTTAAAAAATTACTCAGTGAAAAGGTTACTTGTTTTGTTACTGATGATACCCTTTTCTATTGGGAAAATTTTTGCTCAAAACAAACAGTTTGCCTCCCAAACACAAATTCCCAGTGAAATTAAAAAATTGAACAACGGGAATACTTTATATGACTTTAAAAAACCATTTTTCGGCAAAATACTTGTATCAGTAAAAAGTCTTCATGTAGGCGACTCTATTGTAGTTATGATGGGTGAAAAGCTGGATGCAAGTGGGCAGATTGACAGAAAACCTGGGGGAAATATCAGAAGCAATAAATATGTCTTTGTCAAAAAAAACATAGGCGATTCCAATATCTATTTCCCCAATGTTGCAAATCTAAAGAACACTTCTGGAAATGCAGTAAGACTTCCTGAATCAATGGGTATATTAATTCCTTTCAGATTTGTTGAGGTTGAAAAATTTCAAAAACAAATAGATGACTTCACTTTAAACAGAACTATATTTTTCTATCCATTTAACGACAACAATTCATCATTTAGCAGTTCAGACACTATTCTAAATCTAGTATGGAATTTATGTAAACATACCATCAAAGCCACTTCATTCTCAGGCTACTACATTGATGGAGATAGGGAAAGAATTCCATATGAAGCAGATGCATTGATCAATCAACTCTCACATTATGCAGTTGACACAGGCTATGGATTAGCAAGAAACACCATTGAACATCTTATGGCCCACCCAACCTGGCCTACAGAATGGCATCTTCAAATGCATCAAATTGTATACAACGATTACATCTTCACTGGCAACACTGAATTAATCAAAAAATATTATGATCTACTGAAACTTAAAACACTTGACGCATTCAAGCAACCCAATGGATTGATTAGCACTACAGCAAACCCACAACGCAAATCATTCCTTGACTCTATTCACTACATAACTTTTGATGCTAAACAGGGACTGAGAGATATTACAGATTGGCCTCAGAAAGGCAATAATATCCTGGGCCCCAGTTATATTGGAGAATCAGATGGCTTTGTTTTTTGCACATACAACAGCATCATCAATGCCTTTCATTACAAATCACTGCTCATCATGAAAAGATTTGCAGAAATATTAAAAAAACAGGATGATATAAAATACTTTGAAACTGCTTCCAATAATTTATTCAAGATTTTTAATACGTATTTTACAGATAATGAAACTGGACTGATTAAAGATGGAGATACAACCACACACAGTTCGCAACATGCCAATTTTTTTGCACTTGATTTCGGACTTGTAAAAGACGAAAACAAGCCAAAAGTGTTAGATTATATAAAATCAAAAGGTATGGCTTGTAGTGTATATGGTTCGCAGTTCCTGTTGGACGGGTTATACAATTCAGACGGAGCTGAACAAGCCTTACAATTAATGACAAGCAAAAGCGACAGAAGTTGGTATCATATGATTGAATTAGGAGCAGGAATGACAACTGAAGCATGGGATATTAAATTCAAACCAAATCAAGATTGGAATCATGCATGGGGAGCTGCCCCTGCAAACATCATTGCGTTTAAATTGATGGGGATAAAACCTATTTCACCTGCATTCAGCAACGTGTTGATACAACCTCAAATTGGTCACCTGAAAAACGCAGAATACACCCTACCCACTTTAAAAGGTGCAATAGTTGAATCCATCTCCCAGAATGATATTGAATATAGATTTAAATTAAAACTACCAAAGGGGGTATTCGCGAAAATAATCCTGCCTAAATTTTCAGATAATATATCTGTTAAATCATATCAAGGAATAAAACGTATCCCGGTAAAGCAAAATACAACCTGGATATTTGAAGGCGTGAATGATGAATTAGAAGTAGTCATAAAAAAATAAGGTGCCAAAAGGCACCTTTATACGGTATTCATTAGAATCTTCTTGGTCCGCGATCGAAACCGCCTCCACCGCCGCCGCCAGGCCTGCGGTTAAAACCTCCGCCTCCCTGATTGCCGCCACCTCCTGAAGGTGGACGATCTTCAGCAGCTTTAACTACCAATGGTTTCTTCCCAAGTGAAATATCGTTCAGGTTCTCAATCGCATCCATCGCTTCTTCTCTCACAGGCATATCCACAAAACCGAACCCACGGCTCTTTCCTGTCAATTTATCCATCGCTACTTTAGCCGTATTTACCTGTCCGAATTTCTCAAATATTTCCATTAATTCGGCATCATCAAGATCGTAGGGAAGTCCAGCAACAAAAATATTCATGAAATAGATTTCACCAAAGGTAAAGAATCATTCCATTCCGCATTCAATTAAAGAGAAATTTCAGCTAAACCAGCTAAAAATCATTTCAATTAAAGTAATTTAACATCAAACTATTCCGATGAGTTTTATTACCAATGAATATGAATTTTTTATACAAAGACTTCTGCCACAATTTATTACAGCCACATTGTGCGGTTTAATTATAGGATATGGCAGAGAAAAAAGACACAAACCTGCAGGAATCAGAACATTGATTTTAATATGTGTAGGATGCACACTTTATTCTTCCCTTGGATTTTATTTAGCAGAAAAGAATGTCAACATAGATCCTACCAGAATCATTGGGCAAATTGCAACAGGTATTGGATTTTTAGGTGCTGGTGCTATTGTCAAATCAGACAAAAAGGTAACTGGTGTAACAACAGCAGCATTCATTTGGGCAGTAAGTGGCATCAGTATATTGATCGGAAGCAATATGTACATCATTCCAATTGTATTGACAATCTTGCTTGTAATTGTAACATGGCTATTTGAGTTCATTGAAAAAAAAGTTCATTCCGATCACATTGAAACTGAATAAAAACAAAAGATCTGTAAGAAACACACTAAAATACTAACTACATAATTTTAATTCGATGCATACAAAAAGATATGTACAGCTTATTACTGTATTTGGGATAGGCCTTTTAAGTCTACTAATCAGTTTGGGAAACATAACAGATTACTGGACGAACTTCGAATTTGTAAAGCATGTATTGATGATGGATACCATATTCCCAGACAGTACAATCAAATACAGATCCATTACGAGCCCAATCCTACATCATATTGCATATATCATCATCATATTAATGGAAGCAATGATGTCTGTATTGCTATTAAGCAGTACATTTTCTATGTATAAAGCAATTCATCTGAATGAGCCTTTATTTAAAAAAGCAAAGAAAAATGCATTCATTGGAATTACAATTGGAATTGCACTATGGTTTATTGGATTTGAAGTGATAGGTGGTGAATGGTTCGGAATGTGGCAAAGCACCACATGGAACGGACTTTCAAGTGCGAATAGAATTGTGCTGGTTTTCGGTCTTTGTTATATGATGCTTTCATTAGAAGTGGAGAAAAAAGAAGATTACTGAAAAAAATATTCTCAATTCTCTTTTCTCCTTTTAAGCTGAATTTCTTCCTGCATTGATAATTCCAAATGAACATCGCATTACAAGCTTTTCATAACTACTTCTCAATGGAGATTGTATATTATGCTCCTCCATTTCTCTCACTTTTGAAATGGCATATTGTTGGATGGTTGTAATAGGCAAAACGATTCGCTCACGTGTTTGAATGGATATCTGTTCAATGGGGTAGTCAGCCATCAACTCTGTTTTACCAGACATCATCAAAATGTATTTACGCGTAAGTTCAAATTCCGCTTCTATCTTTCTCCATAACTCACCATAGGTTGGATGATCAGAAAGGTATGCAGTTAAAGGGAAAAAACATTTTTTCATAGCCATCTCACAGTTGTCAATCAATGTTCTAAAAAATGATGATCGCTGATACAATGCTTTCAAATCTTGCATCATCCCCAACTCCTCCATCTTTTTAATGGCGGTTCCAACTCCATAATAGCCTGTAACATTTTGTTTCAATTGACTCCATGCACCAACAAATGGAATGGCCCTAAGATCCTGCAACGACAATCTGCTGCTTCCTCCACGTTTAGTGGGTCGGCTGCCAATATTGGTTTCAGCGTAAAAGCGCAATGGGCTCACATGAACAAGATAGTTCAGAAATTGAGGATCTTCTTTCAATGACTTATAAGATTTGAAACTTTCATCTGCCAATTGTTGCATCAACATTTTTTCCTGTTCATTGAATGTATTTTTCCCATCAGAAAATATATCATTCCCAATACCAGCATGAATCAGTTGTTCAATATTGAATTGAGCAGCATCAGTGGTACCAAAATTAGAACTGACTGTTTGTCCCTGAACAGTCAACTGAATTTCCTTATTGGCAATATCACTTCCCATGGATGCATAAAATTTATGTGTTTTACCTCCACCACGTGCGGGAGGACCTCCCCTGCCATCAAAAAACATTACATCAATACCATATTTTGCGGAGATGGCTGTGAGCTCTTGCTTAGCCTTATAAATGCTAAAATTGGCCATCAAATAGCCACCATCTTTTGTTCCATCACTGAAACCCAACATTACAGTTTGCTTATCTTTTCTTTTCTTAATATGATCTCTGTACAATGGAAAACTATATAGTTTATTCATTACACCAGCAGCATTCTTAAGATCTTCAATTGTTTCAAACAAAGGAACCACATCAACTGAAATAGAATCTTTTTTCCAACCACCTAGAATAAACAAACCAAATACCTCCAAGATATTTACTGCGCTATTGCACTGGCTGATAATATATCGCTCACAACCAGGTTTACCATTGAATGTTTGTATATCCTTGATTGCTTTTACAGAATTAATTGTATCTATTACAATTGGCTCTAATGCATCATTCAAATCGATGGATGATGACAAAGCTGACAACCAATCAATTTTATCTTCATCAGAAAGTTCCAGATAATTTTCTGAAAGTCCTGCAGCATTGGATAAAGCAGCTATTGCTTTGGTATGAACAGAACTGTCTTGCCTGATATCAAGTGAAGCAAAATGCAAGCCAAACAATTGAACTCTGTTGATGAGTCCTTCAACCAGATTCAGAAACAACCCATTGTGATTGAACAAAATGGTTTCCTTGATCTCTGATAAGGTTTGAAGAATTTCATCCTTAGTTAAATTTGTTCTTTGTCCGGGGATGAAAATATTATTGTAAAGCTTATTTTCCAACTCATGTAACTTATTTTCAACTCCCTCAAAAGTCAGTCTCCTTCTTAGTTTCCTGATATCCAGATAATAACATTTTATAATACTTCCTCTCAAAGCTTCTGCTACACGCAAAGTTATATCACTTGTCACAAAAGGATTTCCATCTCTATCCCCGCCTGGCCAAAAGCCCATTTTTATAAGCGGATTGTTGATATCAAAAATATCGTGATAATGATTTTTTAATTCATTGACTATTCTTCCACTGGCATGATAAAACACATTTTCCAAATACCAGACCAAACTGATGGCCTCGTCGTATGGTGTTGGTTTTAGCTTTTTAAAAAATGGCGTTTTACCCAATTGTTGTAGATAGATATTTATCTGAGAGAGATTATTCTCCGCAATTGATTTTGATAGGTCATTGATAATTCCCAATACTGAACCTGGATAAAATTGAGTAGGATGTGCGGTCAGAACAAGTCTCACAGCAAAGTCCTTCATTTTTTTATGCAGTTGCGATTGCTTTTCATGAAGATCAACTTCCGTTTCCAAATGTTTTACCGTACCTACTCCATGCATATCATTCAATCGGGTGAAAGCTGCATCTTCAAGTGCATCAAACAATACAACCTGTCGTTCAACATATTGAACAAATCTGAACAATACATCCAATTGCTGTTGTTCATTTTGGTATGTGGTATGACGGCTGAAAAACTCATTGATAATTTCAATGGGGCTCTGTTTTTTCTTGAAACCATCTTCACAATTGGATTGCAAAAGAGATAACAAGATGCCCGTCTTTTCAATTTTATGAAAAGGGAGAGATGTGAAGAGGCTGTTATAAAGCTGGTATTTGATGCCAACCTCGTTGTTGAATTTCTTCAACTCCGTTGCAGATAAATTATACATATTCTTATTTATTAGAGGAAATGGCAATCAAACGGGTGTAAAATTAAAATAAATATTGCAATTCCCGATTTTCATTATATTTGTATCATCAAAAGAGCGTGGAAGTCATAAAAACATACAATGTAATCTCAATTTTGCAGATATTTTCTGCAACGACTACCACATTTACAACAACAACCCGTTAAGGGTTGAAATTTGCCATATTATCCATTGGGCTTAGGCCATGACACACAGGAAGTTCCTATCCTAACCGTTCACTATATAATCACCAATCGCATGAAAGTTTTAAAATTCGAAGGCAGTCTTTTCAACAGCCATGAAGGCTATATAAAAGTTGCACGCATCATACATGATTCATTAGCAGATCATTCAATCTCACATATCATTGTCAGCGCCAACCCTGAAACGGAAAAACAATTGATAGAACTTGCCCGAAAAGCAGAAAACAAACATGCTTCTTTTTCAGATGAATTGGCCATCCTGGAAAAAGAATACCTCGATTTGGCGAGAAAATTGATTCCAGTGCAAGAACAAAGCAGCACACTCAGTTTCATCAAACAACGTTTTAATGAAATTGATGATCTATGCAAGGGAATATCACTGATAGGTGAATGTCCGGCCAATACCCTAGACAGTATCCAGTGTTATGCTGCCATTCTTGACTCATTCCTGGTTGCTGCTTATTCCAAAGCTCAAAACAATGCAATCACTTGGCAAGATGCCAGGGATATATTCGTTGCAGAAACAAAAGATAGTCGCGTTCAGATCAACATTTCGCTATCCAGTGCAAATCTGAAAAACCTGTCGCCACAGCAAAAAGAAACTATTTATATCATTCCTGGCGGTATTGCACGATCAAAAAAAGGAAGCAATCTTCATCTGAAAAAAGGGGGCTCAGATCAATCTGCTTCCGTTATTGCTGTATTAAAAGATGCTTCCTTGCTTGAAATATGGACTTCTAACGATGGCCTCACTACGGCCGATACATCACTTGTAAAAAATGCAAGAGTGATCAAAGAACTGAACTATGAAGAAGCCATGGAACTTTCGCATTTTGAGGCTAGCATCATGTACCCACCTGCCTTAGAAGAGGTATTCAAGAAAAAAATTCAGATTGCCATCAAGAATATCAATAAGCCTGAGGAAAAAGGTAGTATAATCAATGACAAAGGAAATGCTGACAGGGACGTCATCAAAGGCATTTCAAATTTGAAAGGGATAGCACTGATCAACATAGAAGGAAGCGGAATGATTGGAATTCCTGGATTCTCAAAAAGGATGTTCAGTACCTTGAACAATACTGGTATCAATATCAATTTCATTACCCAAGGAGCCTCCGAACATTCGATCTGTGTGGGGGTGTTAGATAAAGATGCGAATCTGGCCCAACAAAGCCTTGCAGCAGAATTCCAACTTGAAATAGCACAGGGTTCCATTGAACCAATCCTTGTTGAAAACGACTATACGATTGTAGCATTGGTTGGAGATAGCATGAAAAGTCACCCCGGTATCAGCGGAAGAATGTTTTCTGCCATGGGAAGGAATGGCATCAACATTCGTGCAATAGCACAAGGATCCAACGAAAGAAATATTTCATCAGTCATAAAAACATCTGACCTTGAAAAAACACTGAATGTATTACATGAATCATTCTTTGAAAGTGCAAAAAAAGAATTGAACCTTTTCATCATCGGAACAGGAAATGTTGGAAGAAAACTGATCGCACAAATTATCCATCAGGCAGAGAGTATTGAGCAATCACAAAAATTAAAAATAAATATCAAGGGACTTTGCAACAGCAGAAAAATGTTGATTTCAAGTGATAGTCTCGCCATTGAAAAATGGGAACAAAAACTCAATGGCGCTGAAAAAGCAGACCCTGTAAAGTTTGTAGAAAAAATGACTTCCTTAAACCTTAGAAATAGTGTATTGGTTGATATGACAGCCAATGAAATGATTCCCCAGCTATATACACATGCGCTGAAAAGATCCATGTCGGTTGTAGCATGCAATAAGATTGCAGCATCTGACAGCTATGAAGTATACAGGTCATTAAAAGAGATGGCTGTTTCATACAATTGCAAATTTCTTTTCGAAACAAATGTAGGAGCCGCCTTGCCCATCATTGGCACATTGAATGATTTGACAAGAAGTGGAGATAGCATCAAGAGCATCCATGCCGTGTTAAGCGGAACGCTCAATTTTGTTTTCAATCACTATGATGGCAAAAACACATTTGCCAGTGTTGTAAAGCAAGCACAGGCTGAAGGCTATACAGAGCCAGACCCAAGACTGGATCTCAGTGGTAAGGATGTAATGCGTAAGATTATGATATTGGTCAGAGAAAGTGGAATGCCGTTGGAAATGGATGAAATACTTTGTAACTCCTTCTTGCCTGCATCATGTATGCAAGGAACTGTTGAAGATTTCTATATCGAATTGGCAAAGCATGAAAATCATTTTTCATCATTGCTGCAAGAGGCACAAAAAAACAATGCTAAATTAAAATTTGTGGCATCCTTCAACAATGGAAAAGCAGAAGTTGGCTTACAACATATTTCTCCAGAAAGCGAAATGTATCATTTATATGGGAAAGACAATATTGTACTCTTTCAAACGGAAAGATATGCGGAACAGCCATTGGTAATCAAAGGCGCCGGAGCAGGTGCTGAAGTAACGGCCAGTGGTGTATTTGCGGATATATTAAGATCAATAAATAATTAATCCATTACACATGAAATCAATCACAATAAAATCACCAGCCACCATTGCAAATCTGGTTTGCGGTTTTGATATATTGGGACTAGCATTAGAAGCTCCATACGATTTGATGAAACTAGAGAAAACGCTGAAAAAAGGCCTGGAAATAATACATCTAGATGCTTACAATCTTACAACCGTACCTGAAAACAATGTGGCAGGAGCCGCACTGCTATCATTGATGGATGTTGCGAATCTGGCTCATGGCTTCAAACTAACCATAGATAAAAAAATCAAACCTGGAAGCGGATTGGGATCGAGTGCAGCAAGTGCAGCGGGTGCAGTTCAAGCAGCAAATATGCTATTGGATAATCAATTTAGTCAGGATGATCTGATACGTTTTGCAATGAATGGAGAAAAGGTAGCGAGCGGGGTAAAACATGCCGATAACATTACACCATGCTTATTAGGAGGGGTAACACTCATCAGATCTATTTATCCATTGGATATAATTCAAGTCGATTCGCCTGAACTTTTTATAACTGTTGTTCATCCTCAGATTGAAGTAAAAACATCAGACGCACGTCAAATTTTAAAAGAAGAAGTATCATTGAAAAAAGCCATTAAACAATGGGGAAATATTGCAGGTCTGGTGGCTGGTTTCATGAAAGGCGATCATGAATTAATTGGACGCTCGTTGGAAGATGTTATTATTGAACCAGTGAGAAGTATACTTATCCCTGCATTTGATGAAGTAAAAAAAAGATGCATTGCTACAGGTGCGCTTGGAGGTGGTATTTCCGGCAGCGGCCCATCGATATTCATGCTGAATAAATCATTGGAAACAGCACTACAGGTAGAATCTATAATGCAGGAAATTTACACACGAGTAGGAATAGATTTCAAAACATATGTTACAAAACTCAACAAACAAGGAATTACACAAACAGAAGAGGAACTATGAAATACTATAGCCTGAATTGCAGATCACCCAAAGTAGATTTCAAAGAAGCTACTATATTAGGACAAGCTCCTGATAAAGGATTGTATTTTCCGGAACATATTCCGTTATGGTCGAAAGACTTTATTTCTAGTCTTAAAGGATTGGACAAAGTGAGTATTGGGTATGAAATCATGAAACCATTTGTAGGAGATTGCATACCAAAGAATGAATTGAACAAAATCATGGCGGATGCGCTTTCATTTGAATTTCCTCTTAAAAAAATCAATGACTCGATTTATTCACTTGAGTTGTTTCATGGCCCTACCCTGGCATTCAAAGACCTGGGAGCAAGATTCCTGAGCAGATGTCTTGGTTATTTTGCTCAATCTCAAGAAAAGAAAATTTATGTATTGGTTGCTACCAGTGGGGATACAGGAGGTGCAGTTGCTGACGGATTTTACAAAGTTCCGGGCACAGAGGTTATCATTTTATATCCTTCAGGAAAAGTGAGTGAGGTTCAAGAAAAACAGCTAACCGGTCTAGGACAAAACATTCATGCATTAGAAGTTAAAGGAGATTTTGATGACTGCCAACGCATGGTAAAAATGGCATTTACCGACCAAGACCTAAAACAACATGGATTACTCACTTCAGCAAACTCAATCAATATTTCGAGATGGCTTTCGCAACAAATATATTATGCGATTGCCCTTTCTCAATGGGAACAAGAGACTCCTCCTGCTTTCTGTGTACCTAGTGGGAATTTTGGAAATATCTGTGCTGGTCTGTTGGCAAGTCTATCAGGACTTCCTGTAAATCAGTTTATTGCAGCTTGCAATTCAAATGATGTTTTTACCAGATATATCGAATCTGGAAATTATGTACCACGAGTGTCAACTCAAACCATTTCAAATGCAATGGACGTTGGCGATCCTAGCAATTTTGTAAGAATATTGGAGATGTTTGAACATAATATTGATACGATTCGAAATCATATGAGTAGTTATGCTTTTTCCGACTTACAAACAGAAGAGATTATTTCAAATGTCTATAAAGATTTCAACTATATCTTAGATCCACATACGGCAATAGCCTTTGGAGGTATGTTACAATGGCTTCAAAAAAATCCTGGGCAAAAAGGAATTATTCTGTCAACTGCACATCCATTGAAATTCCCTTCCGTTGTTGAAAAAATAATTGGAAAAAAGATTGAAGTCCCCAAGCACGTTGAGAAAATCATGCAAAGTGAAAAAAAATCTATCATTACTGAACCAATATATGAAGACGTTAAGAGCATATTACTTGAGATCATGCATTGATCTTTGTATATTCGACTATAAATTTTACAGAGACGAATATGCATATTAGAAGTATCCAACCAGAGGACAATCCTTTCATTGCAAAAATCATTAGATCTTGTCTCGAAGAATTCGGAGCAAACAAGCCTGGTACTGTATATTATGATGCTTCAACGGATCACCTTTATGAACTCTTCCAAACACCAGGATCTGCCTATTTTATTGCAGAAAAAGATGGTGAAATCTGGGGAGGTGGTGGAATCTTCCCTAGTGATGGTCTACCAGCTCAAACATGTGAATTGGTAAAAATGTATCTCATGCCTGAGGTTCGTGGAAACGGCAATGGTGCTGCAATTATCATGAAATGCATCAGCAAAGCAAAAGAACTTGGCTTCAAAAATATGTATATTGAAACCATGCCAGAATTATCAAAGGCGATTGGTGTTTATGAAAAATTTGGATTTGAATATCTAACCGGCCCTTTAGGGAATACTGGTCACCATGGTTGTGATATTTGGATGCGTAAAGTTCTTTAGGATATTATTTTTTCAACTTCATACACAGGGCTAAACAAATAAACTTTTTTTGTGGCAATTTCCATTGCTTGAATGCGCTTCCGCTGCTGATGAAGTCTTTTAAATATTCTACCTCCGCTAATTCTGAAATGTTCACCTTCTGCCAACTCTTCAACCAAACAAAAACCTTCTTTCTGCACATCATATTTTCGTAACACGCGCATTAATGCTGTATCAGCACATGAGCTTGCAGCAGGGCTCGACATGGATTTTTGCAACTGCATTTTGATATCATCAGGAAAAAGTTGGGCTTGTACAAAATGAGCTAACAGGTCAGAAAACTGCGACTTCCATTCTTTCCCATGAGATGCAACTTTATTACCAAAACGAATGAATGTAATCAGATGAGCCAATTCGTGAAGCAGTGTAATTAGAAATGCATATTTGTTCAAATTGCCATTGACAGTAATACGATGGGTTTTGCCTGCAACAGCATTGCGATAATCGCCCAAGATTGTTTTTCTGGACCTCGTTATTGTTAGATGTACTTTATAATTCAGTAAATAGGGTTCAATCAATTGAAAAGAACCTTGCGGCATAAAAGATTCCAAGGCATTTAAAGGAGCTTCTTTCTTTGACAAATCAATCCTTTTTAAGCAACAACAATAAGCCCTTCATTTCAATGAAAGTATAAACCAAATAAAGAAAAAGGGAAGCAAAAATTGCAGGCGAATTTACGACATCTGATAATGTTGCATACAATACCACTACCAGGCCACATACAACCAATTTCATCAGAAAAGACCCATATACAGAAGACATGAATTGCAATGTTGTTTTGGCTTTCATACCCTTATAAAGCATATAAAATGAGACCAGTGTAAGCAGACATACGATAATGTTCCCAGTCATGAAAACGAATGGATCAAGCCCTTTTGTTTGTAGCCATTTAAATAACAATCCACAAACAGAATTCACCAGAATAAACAATCCTAAAATTGGCTGAAGAACTTTTCGCAATATCATTTTGATGGTTTATTTGTTTCTTTTATCATTTTAATGAGGATGGCAACAATGGAAAGCAATGGCAATAACCAAATTAAAAAGGGTGTTTTAATAGAAAAATAGCTATCTATTTTCCACCCTATGAAGAGCATAACAGCAATGGTAATAAAAAACTGACTTGCCAATCCGGCATATTTCATCCAATCCGAATTGGGCATTTTTTTATTTTGAAGCGACATTCTGTAGTTCGTTTTTTGAACTTTCTTCCTTGTGTATGTCTACCACATGAGCAGGGGCAGACATATGGCAGACCCCATTAAAGGTTGCAGTTGGTTCTATATTCAATTTACCAGCGTATAAGTCCCCTTCTACAAACCCAGAACCTTTGATGCTCAATAACTCATCAACAATCAATTTCCCATGTACTTTTCCGTATATCTCCGCCTGATTGGCCTTGATTTCTCCTTTGATGGTTGCCTGCTCACCCACAATCAGCTTGCCAGAAACCTGAAGATTTCCTTGAAGTTGGCCATCAATACGTATATCCCCTTGTGAAGATATATCTCCATTCATAGATGTTCCCTTTCCAAAAAGACTGTTGCTATTGGAACTATCAAAAATGTGTGCTTTTTTACTTGAATTGAACATGTGTAATTGTTTAATTAATCAGGTGTTTGTTCCATATCAGGGATGGAAATGCTTGTTGTATCAAGGCTCAAAGCGGTTTTACCCTGAAGAATGTTCTTTACATTTTCCCAATATGCTTCGCGATAATGCATTTGTTTCTCCAGTTCATCCGCCTTTAGCTTGAGCCTGGCTAATTCTTTCCTTTCAGATTGACTGCCATATCCGGGGATATAATATTTCATGGGAGTAAAAATAATGAGCGCAGTTGTCAACCCTACCAACATCACAAACACAAAACACGAAACCACATACACACTCAAACGGGTCAATTTGAAAGTTACCACCTCTTCATACGTATGGTCATTCATGATCACCAGACGATACCTGTTGGTAAGTCGTTTAAACCTGCTTTGCTTCCCTGTAACTGAACTCATTGGGTAATATTATTGTTTAGCACACTTGGACATGATAAAGTTAATGTTAATTCCAAAAACCTGCTCTTTTAAAATAGGCGGATTAGACGTAGTTTTACAACCTGTGGCCACTTTTATTTACCATATAAGACTCTTTGGGGTGAAAACGCTGTTTGTTGCATTAGCCCTATCTGGTGCAATTGTTGCGTCAGGACAGAGCAATATAACGTACGACCTTAAAAAAAATCCACTTTACGACAACAGAAAATTACCTTCAGAGCTGACCCCAGACAAAAAAATCAATCCAGTAAAAAGGATTAAGGAAAACATCACATCGCATTATAACTTCTATTTTAATGCCAATAATAAATTAAAAACAGTTCTTCTTTCTGCAAAACAATCCTACAAGGACACTTTCAGCAATTTATTATCTGTTTATAATTTCTCCCTGGATCAAACAGCTTCACAGCAAGCAGAATTGGATTCTGTGATCATCAAAACCAACAATGGCGTGCTGCTTCATGACCTGCGGAATGACTGGGTAGATGACATGTTCCTGTTGATGGGACAAGCATATTTTTATGAAAAGAAATTTGATTCAGCTTATGATGTGTTCCAATACATCAACTATAATTTTCAACCCAGAAATAAAGATGAAATAGGCTTTGAAAAAAACATAGGAAGCAACGTCAACGGTGCTGGAAATATATATACCATCTCAACCAAAGAAAAAGCAGGTGTTCAAGGCTTACTTGGCAAAAATGCAGCCAGGAACGAATCATTGCTTTGGATCGTCAAAACCTTGATGGAAATCGAGCAGGATGATGATGCAAAAAGTTTAATTGAAACCCTAAACAACGATGTTCAATTCCCATCCAGACTGAAAGATGATTTGATGGAATTGAAGGGATTGTGGTTTTATAAGAAACTTCAATATGACTCTGCTGCCATTTATTTGGGTAAATCATTCGGCACATGTGCCAATATACTTGAAAAAGCGCGCAGAAATTTTTTGATTGCACAATTATATAAGAAAGCAAATAAACCAGAACAATCCTACAAAGCTTATGAAAGCGCGATTGCACTTACGATAGACCCCATTATGGAAGCTTATGCGAGGATCCAACAAATAGGCCTTACTACAAAAGAAACAGATGAAAACAAACGCATAGAAAACAATATACAAGCACTTTTAGGCATGGCAAAAAAAGAAAAATATGCCAATTATAAAGGACTTATATATGCTTCTGCTGCTGAAATAGAGATAAAGAGGTCAAATGTTGAAAATGCCATTTCTGATTTATTGAAAAGCAATGAATTCAGCCAGAATGATCCTGACCAGAAAAACATCAACAGCATTGCCATTGCCAATCTTGCCTTTTCAACCCAAAAATATGAATTGGCAAAATTATATTACGACAGCATTAGAATTGACCTTCTTCCCAATGCCGAGGAAATTAACCTGAGAAAGTCAATTGTGGGTGATTTAATAAAAAATTTAAAAATAGTAAAACAAGAAGATAGTCTTCAACGCATAGCAAAAATGCCTGAAAAGGAAAGAGAAGAATATCTGAAAGACCAACTTAAAAAGCTTAGAAAAGAGAAAGGATTGCAGGAAGAAACGAAATTGAATACTGGGAGTTCGAGTAAGCCTAGCATCTTAGATGCAAATACAGGAAGTATTTTTCCGACAGACAACAAAAAAGGTGAATGGTATTTTAATAACCCAACCCTAAAAGCACAAGGATCAATCGCCTTCAAAAACAAATGGGGAGATCGTCCCAATGTTGATAATTGGAGGAGGATTTCTGCCCTGAATGCTGTTCTTAATACAAAAATAAATCCCGGACAAAAAGATAGTACAGGAAATGATACAGATCAAACTGTTGAAACAACCATTGAGACACTTCGGGAGGGGATACCATTGACATCAGATAAACTCACTGCTTCATTATCAAATGAACATGATGCAATGAGAAAAACGGCAGTCATCTACAAAGAAAAACTAGGAGACTGCATAGAATCCATCAAGCTGAATGAACAAATACTTGCAGAAGACCCTCTTTTCCCTGGTTTGGAAAAAGTACTTTACGACCTTTCCTATTGCTATAAACAATCAGGAAATCTCTCAAAGTCAGGCTTTTATCAGCAATTGCTGGCAAAACAATTCCCGTCCAGCGAATTCAATCTTGTACTAAAGGATCCAGATGCTGCAGCGAGAATGCAGAAAGAAAAATCAGTTGCAGCAACAAAAACATATGATAAAATTTATGACCTTTTTCTTTCCGGAAAATTTGAGCAGGCTTTAAAAGCCAAAAAAATAGCAGATTCAACTTTTGGTGAGAATCTTTGGTCAGCACAACTTCTTTACATAGAAGCAGTCTATTACATCAAACAAAAACAGGATAGTCTTGCCATATCAACACTCAATAAAATACCAGCGCTATACCCTACTTCACCATTGGCGGAGAAAGCTGGTATCATTGCGGATGTCTTAAACAGACGATCTGATATTGAAAACGAGCTCAATAGCATGCAGGTTACAAGAGCAGTTGAAGAAAAACAGGAATATGTATCTGAGCATTTAACACAAACCCAAAAGATTGAGCAAGCGGCAATAAAAAAAGCTCCTTCCGTGACCGTACCTAAAGTTGTTCCAGTCATCAAAGCTCAAATAGATACATCTGCCTTAAAAACGGTGCCTATAGTGAAAAAAGTTGAAGACTATATTTTCAATGCAGATGAAAAAACCAATATCATTATGATTCTTACCAATGTAGATGTGGTATATCAAAATGAGGCCAAACGTGCATTGGCAGGTTTCCATGCCAGAAGATTCGCAGATAAAGCACTTGAGGTAAAACAGGACAAAATAGGCGATATTCCATTTTTATTGATTTCAACCTTTCAAAATACAGTTGAAGCCATTGACTATTTTGATTTGGTCAAACAAATGGGGCCTAAAGAATTATTCCCGTGGCTACCCAAGGAAAAATATTCCTTCTTGATGGTTTCTTCAGCAAACCTGAAACGAATTCAAGAAGAAAAAAATATTGAAAATTATCTGCGTTTTATCAGGGTTCAACTTCCCGGAAAATTTTAGGAAATCCTTTCCATGAATGACATCCCTTTTTAATAGCTTTACCACATGAGATCGCCTTCACAGAAGCAAACAGCAATATCAAAGCCTGTCAAAATATTTTGGAAGATATTCCTTTATGGATGGGCCGCTATTTTTTTATTAATCATATTGATTTATGCAGGTCTTTTTGGAAAACTTCCTTCCATTGAAGAACTTCAAAACCCATCCATGATGTCGTCATCTGAGGTATACGCAGATGATGGAACTTTGATGGGGAAATTCTATTTGAAAGACAGGATCAATGTAAAATATCAAGATATCTCCCAAAACGTTGTTAAGGCGCTAATTGCAACTGAAGATGAACGTTTCTATCAACATTCCGGTATCGATGTAAAAAGTCTGGCACGTGCAATTGTTTTCCTTGGAAGTGAAGGTG